>NZ_PNCN01000180.1:0-3084 GCF_005886135.1 Pseudoalteromonas sp. S4741
GAGAACGAGCGTTTAGAACAAGAGCGTCTGGCTGCTGAAGAGGAGTCTGAACGCCTAGAGCAAGAGCGACTGACCGCAGAGCTTGCAAAGGAAGAAGCTATAAAAGCGGAAAAACCTAAAAAAGAAGGTTTTTTCTCTCGCCTCAAAAAAGGCTTACTGAAAACACGCGTTAATATTGGTTCTGGCTTTGCCTCAATCTTCAGCGGTAAAAAAATTGACGATGAGTTATTTGAAGAATTAGAGACTCAGTTACTTACTGCCGATCTTGGTGTTGATACCACCATGAAGCTAATCGATAACCTGACCGACGCCGCTGATCGCAAGCAGCTTAAAGATGGTGATGCGCTTTATGAATTAATGAAGCAAGAAATGGCAACTATGCTGAAAACAGCAGAGCAGCCTTTAGAAATACCAGCAGACAAAAAGCCTTTCGTTATCCTTATGGTAGGTGTAAACGGCGTAGGTAAAACCACCACCATTGGTAAAATGGCGAAACAATTTCAAAACCAAGGTAAATCGGTAATGCTTGCTGCCGGTGATACATTTAGAGCCGCAGCAGTAGAGCAGCTTCAAGTCTGGGGTGAGCGTAATAGTATTCCTGTTATAGCTCAGCACACTGGCGCTGATAGCGCCTCAGTGGTATTTGATGCCTTTCAAGCCGCTAAAGCGCGTAATGTTGATGTGTTAATTGCTGATACAGCAGGGCGCTTGCAAAATAAAGATAACTTAATGCAAGAGCTTGAAAAAATAGCCCGTGTGATGAAAAAAGTAGACCCAGATGCACCGCATGAAGTGATGCTTACAATTGATGCTGGCACAGGCCAAAATGCGATTAGCCAAGTAAACTTATTTAACCAATGTGTAGGTCTAACGGGTATCACACTATCAAAGCTTGATGGCACCGCTAAAGGCGGGGTTATTTTTGCCGTTGCTGATAAGTTTAATATTCCTATTCGTTACATTGGTGTAGGTGAAAGTATTGATGATTTACGCACCTTCAAGAGCGATGACTTTATTGACGCGCTATTTAGCCAAGATGAGGACGACGTTTAATTTACCAAAAGGGAGCCTGCTCCCTTTTTAATTGCAAGGAATACCAATTGCGTTAGGACGTTTAATGAGGTTGGCATAATAAAAAATGATAAATTTTCAGCAAGTAAGTAAAACCTATGCCGGTGGGCATCGCGCGCTTGAAAAAGTGAGTTTTCATATAAAACCAGGCGAACTGGCTTTTTTAACGGGCCACAGTGGTGCCGGTAAAAGTACACTTTTAAAGCTTATTAGCTTGATGGAACGTCCTTCTGCGGGCAATGTGTTTATCAATGGCGTGGATTTAAATAAGTTAAATTCACGACAAATTCCGTATGCACGCCGCGACATTGGTATTATTTTTCAAAATCATCGTCTATTAGAACGATACACGGTATTCGATAACGTTGCTTTGCCCTTAATTATTGAAGGGACTCACCACAAGCAAATTGCAAAGCGTGTGCATGGCGCGCTCGGTAAAGTGGGCTTGTTAGATAAAGTACGCTGTCATCCCTCCACACTCTCTGGCGGTGAGCAGCAACGTGTAGGGATTGCACGAGCCATTGTTAATTCTCCTCCTATACTATTAGCTGATGAACCTACCGGTAACCTTGATCCTGAGTTATCAATGGAAATATTACGCCTGTTCGAAGACTTTAATAAGCATGGCACCACGGTTTTAATTGCCACCCATGACTTGGGGTTAGTATCACGAATGAAGTATCGTAGCTTAACGCTTCATGATGGGCGGATGAGCCAAGATCCACTGGCTGAGGGTGTATTATGAGTTTACTGTTCAAAAGCCGTCAAAATAGTAATGATAAACAAAAAAAATCCGTATTCTCTGGCGGTTACTTTTTCATTATTAATATTTTTCGCCAAGGTGTGTACAGTCTTGGGGAAATGTGGCGCACGCCATTAGCCTCTATGATGACCATTGCTGTTTTGGGTTTGAGTTTAACGTTGCCCGCAACGTTATATTTAGTGGTTAAAAATGTGCAGCAAGTGAGTAGTGGTTTTGAGCAAGCCAGCGAAATATCCTTGTTTGTAAAAGAGGATATGAGCGAGCAAGAAACGCAAACTCTAGTCAAACGCTTAGCGCTATATCCTGAAATACAACGTGTGACTTTTATTTCTCGCACTGAGGCTTTGGATGAATTTAAAGAAATGTCTGGGTTTGGTCAGGCTTTAGAATACCTAGATAGTAACCCATTACCGAATGTGGTTTTAGTTACACCAACCCAGCGACATAGCCAACCTAATGCGGCTAAGCTATTGCTTAAAAAACTTGAAGGTGAACGCGAAGTTGATTTTGGTAAGCTTGATATTGCTTGGCTTGAACGTTTAAATGCATTACTCAGTTTGCTAAAAGAAAGTGTAATTACGATTGCGCTATTATTACTTACCTCAGTGACGCTTATTATAGGCAACACAATTCGTTTATCTATTATGGATAAAAAAGAAGAAATACAGGTAATGAAGCTCGTAGGGGCAACTAATACCTTTATTCATGCCCCCTTTTTATGGACTGGCATTTGGTATGGCGTGATTGGCGGATTGTTTGCTTTTATTTGCGTAGCATTAATGATGTGGTGGCTATCTGCTGCGGTAAGCAGTGTTGCAGGGGTATATCAAACCAGCTTTACGCTAATAGGGCTTAGCCTTAATGAATTTGGCGCGTTGGTATTGTTGGCCACTAGCTTAGGCTTTATTGGTTCCTACTTATCGGTTAACCGTTACATCTCAGAAATAGAACCCGATAAGGTTTAGGACCCTAATATAATTCTTAAAACTGTCATGTTTTAAGTTTAAAATTATAAAAAAGCCAAAGCAAAAAAGATTAATCTTTGCTTTGGCTAGGGTCTGTTGACCTTTGCGGATTAAAATTTGTTCAAACTAGGGGCGGTTTAATCGCGGCGCGAGGTTTGTAACCTAGTGGGCTAAGTAAAAACCGAGCAACAAAGAGTAAATCGCCCCTAGGCAGAACCCTTCGGGCAGCGCCTGTTTGGCATTGATGCTGCGTTATCACCTATTTATGGGGAATAACCACACCCC
>NZ_PNCN01000181.1:0-1394 GCF_005886135.1 Pseudoalteromonas sp. S4741
GATGAACTCGGGGCGATTCACTTAGACAATGCAACAAGACTATCAATCAACTTACCATCAGTATCAAAAGCTCTTGCTTCATATGCAGATAATTTTTTCTTAACTACTATTTTGATATCCATAATTATCTTTGACACTACTTATCCATCGTAGGGTATATTTTTATCAATTTTTGAGTTTATCTAAAAGAGCATTAATTGCATTTTTACGCCAACAGCTCAAATACTCACTTATAAAATGCTCAAGCTCATCGTCGGTATAAAGCCTAGAGCAACGGTCTGATATCGCTAGCTGGTTTTTTATTTCGTGCATATCAAAATCGTAAAAGATTACTTCTGCCCATTCATAATCACCAAGATCACATTCTAGCTCTTGCTGTACATCATCAGCAGAGCAATGCCCTCTATAATCCGCTACCTGCTCATCCTCAAAATATGTGTCGCACATAGTCTCTATCAAACTATATGCACTACTGTCATCATTAAATGTGACTGTACCTTCAATAATTAGCTTTAATAAATCACGTAATGAGTTGAACTTAACTTCCATATTGCTTACCTGTGAACATGCCTTTTTATCAAATTAAAAAGGTAAGCTATTACGGCTTACCAATAAAAATAAGCTTTAACTACGTTGCTCATCGCCTTTACCCGCAACACCTTTCATTAACATGTCGAACACTAAACTCGCTATGCCTTTAGACACTAAATCGCTTGATAGTGCTTTCATGGCCATTACGTTGTGAGTATCCATGCTTTCAATAATCGCGTTTTGAATTGCTTCTGGGAATTGGCCAAGCATGGCTTGCTCTTTGGTATTGTGCTTAACCTGATCCATTGCGGTTTCGTTTTCGGCTACTTTACCCATTATTGCATTAGCGTAATTAATCATATCGTTTTCAGATAGGCCATCTTCAGCAAACAGGTCGTTCATGCGCTCAATTATTTCGTTTAAAAGCTCAGTTTTAGGATCCTTTGGTACTGCGCCCGAGCCTTCTTTGCTTGGTGGTAAGTAGCTTTTAGGCTCTTCGCCTACTTTGTGGCCTAGTTGTAAATCAGCTTCGCGTTGTTCATGCAGCCGATAATGCGTCATAACTACATCAGTTAGGTCAACGTCGTCTTCTATTACATCCATGCGTAATAGTGGGTGTAAGTTTTTAGCAAACACACTGAGTTTTTCTAGGTCAGTGTCGTTAAAGTCAACAATTTGAGAGCTAAACTCGTAGTAACGATAAAACGAGATTAAATCTTTTCTAAACACATCTAAAATATCTCTGGCTTCTTTAGCGTGCTTAACACTGTTTTCACTGTACTTAATCGCTTTGTCGTTGTTGTCATCTTTTGCTTTAGCCAGCTCTTTTTGGGCAGATTGCAGTACCGTGGTGGCTTCTTTGT
>NZ_PNCN01000182.1:0-1509 GCF_005886135.1 Pseudoalteromonas sp. S4741
CAGCACCCACAATTACAAAAACACGCTGGCGACAAAGTAGTTGATTCACTAATCGTGAGTCCCGACAGAACCGTTTTAGATAGCGAACTACAAGATACCATATATCAGTTTGATCATAATGAAGGGATGATAGCGCGCGTTAACCGCGAAGAGGCACAAGGCAGTAAATCGAGCCAGTTAGCCGGTGAGCTAAAAGCCAGTACCTCAATTATTATTGTAACCATACAAACCTTTCCGCATGTTTTAGAGGCTATACGTAAAGATTCTACTTTAGCTGGGCGAAGTTTTGCAGTAATAGCCGACGAAGCGCACTCTAGCCAAACAGGAACAACCGCACGTAAGTTACGTGAAGTGCTAATGGCTGAACAACTTGAAGGCGATGACGAGCTAGACAGCGAAGAGTTGCTGCGTTTGTCGCTAGAGGCTCGTAAAGGCTCTAACAATATTAGTTACTTTGCTTTTACAGCAACCCCAAAAGCGAAAACCTTAGAGCTATTTGGTCGCCCTGAAGATTTAGACGCGCCGCTAAGCGATACTAATAAGCCATTACCTTTTCATGTGTATTCAATGCGCCAAGCCATTGAAGAGGGCTTTATTTTAGATGTACTGCAAAACTACACCAGTTACCGTGTGGCGTATCAATTAGCTCACGATAACCCGCAGTCTGATCAAGAGGTAGATAGCAAAAAAGCAGCGTCTAAAATGGCTAAATGGGTAAGGCTACACCCTTATAATATTGCCCAAAAAGTTGAAACAATTGTTGAGCACTTTAATGCCAAAATTAAACACTTATTAGGCGGTGAAGCTAAAGCAATGGTGGTGACGAGTAGCCGTTTAGAAGCTGTGCGGTACAAGCTTGCTTTTGAAAAGTACGTGATGGATAAAGGCTATGAAAACGTCAATGCTATGGTGGCGTTTTCTGGTGAAGTGAACGACCCTGATATTCCTGATCATGCTTTTACTGAAAAAGCGATGAACCCTAATTTACGTGGCCGCGATATGCGCAAAGCCTTTGACACTAACGACTACCAAGTCATGTTAGTAGCGAATAAGTTTCAAACAGGGTTTGACCAACCTAAATTAGTGGCCATGTATGTTGATAAGCCATTAAAAGGCGTTGAATGTATTCAAACGCTCTCTAGGCTAAACCGTACTTGCAAAGGTAAAGACAAAACCTTTGTGCTTGATTTTGTAAACGACCCTAAAGAAATTTTAGAAGAGTTTAAAGTTTACTTTCAAACTGCTGAGCTTTCAGGGGTATCTGATCCTAATATTGTTTACGACATTATGGATAAGCTAGCTGAGGTGGGTATTTACCAATGGTTTGAAGTAGAAACTTTTGTAACCGCTTATAACAGTAAACATGCAAAGCAAGACAAGCTCACCAATATTATGAAAGCGCCGGTTGAGCGATTTAAGTTGCGCTATAAAGAAGCCACTACGGTACTGCAATCAGCCCAAAAAGAGCTGGCTAAAGCAAAAGATGACAACAACGACAAAGCGATTAAG
>NZ_PNCN01000183.1:0-633 GCF_005886135.1 Pseudoalteromonas sp. S4741
TCTATTTTTATTCTTTTTTTCTAACTGTTTTCTTTTTTCTTTTTTTTTTTTTTTATTTATGGGTGTTTTTTTTTTTTTGTAGGTTCAAGATTCAAGGTTCAAGATTCAAGGAGCAAGGTTCGAGGTTCAAGGTTCGAGCTATAAATTTGATCTAAGCTTTGTGTCTTTCTTATTTTACAGTTATAAGTTAAGCATGTTTCAGCTGACTGGTTATGTTATGAGGTTTGAAGATTTAAGGGTATGGCAACGTTCAGCCGATTTAGCTTGCGAGATTTATTTACATTTTAAGCAGAGCAAAGAGTTTGGTTTAAAAGATCAAATAACACGATCTGCACTTTCAATTTCTTCAAATATAGCAGAGGGTTATGAACGAATAACTCCTAAAGATTATATTCGGTTTTTATCATATTCTAAGGGGAGTTGTGGAGAATTACGCTCTCAAATTTACATTGCATTAAAAATAGGTGAAGTTGATACGACAAAGGCCACTGAATGGGTTGAAGAGACTCGTGAACTTTCCCGTATGATTTCAGCATTGATGAAATCAATCGATGCTTGGGAATAAGAGGTTCAAAATTTAATATTCATTCAAAAATATATGAGTATGATCTGACCTTTCACCTTTCACCTTTC
>NZ_PNCN01000184.1:0-1024 GCF_005886135.1 Pseudoalteromonas sp. S4741
AATCGTCTAAATCTTCTTCTAACTGTCAATCAACTGAAGAACGACTTGCCGCCTTAGAACGCGAAAATAAAGAGCTCAAGCGAACGAATGATATCCTGAGGCAAGCTGCCGCTTTTTTCGCCCAAGCGGAACTCGACCGCAAACAGAAGTGATAGTGGATTTTATTGATGCTTGCAGAGAGCATTACGGTGTCGAGTCAATTTGCAAGGAATTGCCGATTGCACCATCAACGTATTATTCTCATAAACAGATACAAAGAGAGCCTGAGCGACTGTCTAACCGCAAAAAGCGTGATGCTGAGCTGATAATACTCATTCGCGAAGTGTGGGAGGATAATATGTCAGTTTATGGTGCAAGAAAAATATGGAAGCAGCTACAGCTTGACGACCATCAAGTCGCCCGCTGTACAGTCGAACGATTGATGCGAGTTATGGGAATTCAAGGTGTTCGTCGGGGTAAAGCACATAAGACAACGATACCTGACGAGCAACAAGATAAGCCACTGGATTTAGTTAATCGTCAATTTACTGCTGAGCAGCCAAATCAACTTTGGGTAGCTGACATCACCTATGTTGCCACATGGAGTGGGTTTGTTTATGTCGCTTTCGTGATAGATGTTTTTTCACGATACATTGTAGGTTGGCGTGTATCAACGACAATGCACACAGAGCTTATTCTTGATGCGTTAGAGCAAGCTATTTGGCATCGTGGCAACCCCGAAGGGTTAATTCACCACAGCGACAGAGGCAGCCAATATTTGTCTATACGATACACTGAGCGACTTGCTGAAGCTGGAATTCAAGCGTCTGTAGGCAGTGTGGGTGACTCTTATGACAATGCATTGGCTGAAACAATAAATGGATTATTTAAAACAGAGATTATTCGCAGAAATGGCCCGTGGAAGAATGTTGATGCTGTTGAATACGCAACGTTAGAGTGGGTCAATTGGTTTAATAATCAACGCTTATTATCTTCAATTGGGTATATTTCACCAGCTCAATATGAAACAGACTACTATGATAAT
>NZ_PNCN01000185.1:0-7304 GCF_005886135.1 Pseudoalteromonas sp. S4741
GGCGGGGCTTTATGCCGCGCAAAGGAATTATTCACAAAGAGGGCTAAGAGACACTGCGCTTTTAGAGGGTAAAGTTACAATCGAAAGTTAACGGGCAGCGGGGATCGGGTTACGAGCCTGATCCCGAAACCCGTAGCTCGCAGCCCGCTGTGAGTTTAATCTTGCTGTTGTTCCATAAAGCGCTGTAGTTGATCTTTTAGGTTTGGTGGAATACCTTTGATCACTAACGTATCAGTGGCTTCATTATAAGTTACACGCTCGCCTAAATGCTTACGCTCAAAACTGATACTGACTCCACCGCCTAAGCCTGAAAATTTAACCATACTGGTTAGCGTTTTTTTATCAACCGGGAATGACTCTTCTAAATCATAGCTTTGCTCTTTACAAAAGCTTTCAAACGGGTTGTCGTCGCCTTTGGTAAGCGTTGCTGAAAGTTCACTCACATTAGCTTCTTCACCCGTGGTAACACAGTCGTTACAGTAATCGAATACTTGCTTACGTAACTCGTCTTTTTCAGATTTATCAAACTCTTGCTCTGATAAGTAGTCTTCTACCGCATTGAGCATCACTTGACTTTGCTGCTTAGGATCAATGCCCTCTTCACAACCTAAAAAGTCTAAGAAAAAGTCAGCGACTTTACGCCCTGCACGACCTTTAATAAATGAAATATAACGATTGTCTTCTGCTTGGGTATCCCATGCGGTTAAATCAATACGAGCAGCCAATTGCATACGCGAAATATCTAAATGACGCGATGCGGCTAAATCAAGCTCAGAGGTCATTGAGTAATGCTCTTTAATATTGATCATAGCAATCAACATATAATCAGTCGCCACGTACTGATAATGACAAAATACTAAATAGCCGGTTTCGTTAAAGGCGTATTTATCTAACTCTTCTTTTAACACCGTTGATGCCTGCTCGGTCATGTGCCAAAAGCCAAGCTCATTATTACGATAGCTTTGCATGGTAGAGGCTACAATACTGTTTTTTTCGCCACTGAATGCACAAAACCCTTTACCTGGCTTGCCATTGTAGGCATGGTGTAATTGCTCAATGAATACAGCCACTTTATCGTTGATAGTCATTTCGTCGTTACGAAGGTGAATTTGAGTGTCGTCATCTTTTTTGTCTACATAGTGTACGACTAATTTTTTAACATCTATTGCCATCTTTGTTTTTCACGCCTCTGGTGTTAAAATACGGGAATATAACTCTTTTTATTGAACCAACTGATGCCAATCTTATCAAAATACTCTAATGAAGAAGTAGAACAAATCGTCGATCAGCTTATTGATGTTTTATCAAAACACAATGCGCCGGTTGATTTAAGTCTTATGTGTTTAGGAAATTCTATCACGCATATCTTAAAAGAGCATGTACCTACAGGGAAAAGACAAGCCGTTACCGAGAACTTTGCAAAAGCACTCGCGCAGTCGGTTAAGTAAACTCTATGAATTTATCGCAGCACAACCAGTTTTCATCGAAAGCGAGTCAATTATTAAGTTGGGGCCATTGGTTTACATTTGCCAATATTGGCTTAGCGCTTTTAATTAGCTTAAGCTATTTATTTGCCGATTCGCCACCGACCACTTATATGGGTATAACCTATATGATGGTTACTTGGCTAAGCCACACTAGCTTTATTGCATTTTTAGCGTTTGTGCTGACGGTTTTCCCTTTGAGTTTAGTATTCCCCTACCCACGGCATATACGCGGTATGGCAGCAGTGATTGCAACTATCGGGGCCTCAATACTGACTTTAGACGCTTACGTCTACTTTAACTTAGGTTATCACTTAAATGCCTCTGCACTGCCTGAAATTATTTCACTGTTGTGGCATCGTGTAACAAACTCACCCGCACTTACCACCTTGCTTGCAGGTAGCATAGTGTTAGCAATATTAGCGTTTCAATTGACTGTTAGTAATTTTACTTGGCATCATTTAGGGCGTTTAAAACAGTTTAAATTTGCCCGTTATGCCGGTTCATTTTTAGTGATTTGTTTTGCGCTAAGCCACAGCATTCATATTTGGGCTGATGCCAATTTAAAATTTGATATCACTAAACAAGATAATGTACTACCGCTTTCGTACCCGACTACGGCAAAAAGCTTACTCGCTAAAAACGATTTGCTGGATGTTGAAAGCTACGAGCAAGCGCACAACGTTAAAATTAATAACCAAGGTATTAATTATCAAGCACCTGCTCCATTAAAAAAATGTGAAGATTACAGCGCAGCAAAAGTTGATATATTGGTGTTTGATAATGACGAGCAGCTAGCAAAGTTTGTTGCCAGCCAACAAAGTATTTATAAAAACACGCAATTTTTACAACCCACAGATCATAGTGATATGTTATTTGGGCTTGTGTACGGCTTGCCAGCATTTTACAAAACGAACATTATTGAGCAGCAAACGTTACCCGTTTGGCAAAGCCAACGCCGTAGTGTGGAAGTGGCCGGTATTGATGAACTGAGCTTTATTAACGAGCAAGCACATAAAGACAGTGCAATAAGAATTGTTAAAGGGGCTGAAAACGCCACTGTACGTGATGACGCCACCGAATTTTTTGCTTTTAGTATCTCGCAAGATAGCAATGAAATTGTAACCACGTCAACATTGTATAGCTCCGATAAATTTATTTCTAAGGTGAACGGTTTGATTCAGCCTAGCGATATTATCGCTACAAGCCTTGGTCAATACTTAAACTGTAATGCGATTGCGCAGCAAACTATGCTGGGCGAAAACTTGTACAGTAAAAGTAATAATATTGGGGTTAATTACTCGCAAGGCGTGGTGATTGCTTACAAAAAAGATAGAATCACGCTTATTGATCGTGATGGGAATTTTAGAAATATCTCTGCCGCTGAAGGGTTTTCAATTGAACAAGGGCTTGATATTCCATTTTTAGTGCATGGTATTAAAAAGCTCAAAACATTTTCTCAATAGCACCTCATAATACGAGCGAGTCATTAAAACTGACTCGCTTAGTTTCTGTTATTACTCCTTTGCACTTGCTATCCCAACAACCTAGGTTATAGTTTTTAGCATCAATTATTTTTAAGCTCAGTAGCGCATGTTAAGGATAACTGTTATGTGTAAAATTATTAACCTGATCGTTACCGCCTGTCTTTTTTGTTTAAGTACATATACTTCAGCGCAAGCCACCTACTTTAAGTGCGTCACCCCCAAAGGTACCACTTTCTCTCAGTTTCCTTGTAGTGATAATGCTACCTCACACACAATAATCGCCACTGAGCCTAAGCAAACGGGTAAAGAAATAAACTATACTAAACAGTTAAACGAGCTGGAACGAGATACGATTATTTCCAACCTAGAAGCAGAGCTGCGCAGTAATCAGCATAAGTTAGCAATACTTTTACGAGAAAAAGACAGGGCTGATTTTAAACAACAGCAGCGTTTAAATCATATATTGAGCGCAGATGATAAAAAGCGTATTAGCAAAGATATTAGAAACACACAGAAAACATTAGATAAGCAATATAAAAAAGATAAAGCATTGATTGAAAAGCGTATTAAAAAGTTACAAAAAAAGATTGATGCCTATCAACCTTGATCAGGCTAACTTCAATAAATATCATCTTAATTAGCTTGGTTTTAAATATAAAATAACATACCCTTTACATCCATAGAGCATAAACTCTATTGTGTGTTTAGTGGTGTAATTTCCTTTGACCCGCTTTTACAAATTAAATGGTATCCACCGGCATTATCCTAAACACCTAAAGGCGTCTATTAAGGAGTACTGATGCAACCACGCCAAATTGCTGAATTAATTTTAACCGGTTTTAAAAAGCATTATTTGCTGTTTCAAAGAACGACAGCCAAGGCTCCCTACGCTTTTGCTAAAAGAGACTGGCAAGCTATTAATGATATAAGTCGCCTGCGTATAAGCTATTATGATGATCGGGTGAACGAAACAACAAAAACACTACGAGAACGCCAGCAAACAGACGCACTAAACGAAAGCTTATGGCTTGAAGTGAAAAAGCTTTACCAACACTTTTTATGTTTTCATCCGCAAGCAGAACTTGCTGAAACATTTTATAATTCAGTATTCTGCCGCTTGTACCACCGCCGCTATTTTCATAATGACTTTATTTTTGTAGAAGCTACGCTCAAAGATGCGCCTTCAGTGCCCGTTGAAGCTGAATACCGTAGTTATTTTCCTGTTGTAGATGGTTTAAAGCCCACCATTAAACGCATTATTAATCACTTTGATTTTAAAGCCGACTTTGTCAATCTAGAACGCGATATTCGTTTATTAGTTAAAGCCTTTTATAAACAAGCACCCGATACACACCACCAACATTGGCAAATGCGTTTTGATATATTACATACCCCGTTTTATCGTAATAAAGCCGCTTACATTGTGGGGCGCGTTGTATCGCAAAGTGGCGTTCAGCCTTTTATTATTGCCGTGTTACACCATGAAGATAAAGGCCTTTATTTAGATGCCTTACTTACAAAGTCGTCGCAAATGCGCGTTATTTTTGGCTTTGCGCGTGCCTATTTTATGGTAGAAACTCACGCTCCTTCAGCGTTAGTGCGGTTTTTAAATCAACTTATGCCTAATAAAACCCTCGCCGAGCTTTACAACGCCATAGGCTTTCATAAACAAGGTAAAACCGAGTTTTATCGCGAGTTTTTGAATCATTTAATCCATTCTAATGACGAATTTACCATTGCTCCCGGTACACCGGGTATGGTGATGATGGTATTTACCCTACCCTCGTTTGGTTATGTATTTAAAGTTATTAAAGATAAATTTGGCGAAAGTAAGCCGTTTGGTCGCGATACGGTATTAAAACGCTATCAACTGGTTAAAAGTCATGACCGTGTTGGCCGAATGGCTGACACCATAGAGTATTCAAACGTCGTATTTCCTTTGGCACGATTTGATAGTAACTTGTTAGCACAGTTGCACAAAACCATTGGCTCATCGATGGTGATTGAGGGTGAGTGGTTAATCATAAAACATTTGTATATTGAACGGCGAATGACACCGCTTAATCTTTTTTTAGAAAATGCAGACGAAAAAAGTGCCGCCGATGCCATTGAAGAGTATGGCCAGGCGCTTAAAGAAATGATTGCCGTGAATATTTTCCCTGGCGATATGCTGTTAAAGAACTTTGGTGTAAGTAAGCACAAACGTATTATTTTTTATGATTACGATGAAGTGCAATATTTAACAGACATGAACTTTAGAGCACTACCCAAAGCAAAAAGTTATGATGATTATTTAATGGATGAACAAAGTTACTCGGTTGCTCCGCAAGATGTATTTCCAGAGCAATTATGTACCTTTGTAATGCCTAACCCAACATATAAACAATTTTTAACCAGTACGCACCCAGAACTACTTGATGTGAGCTTTTGGAAACAAGCCCAACAAAATATAAAAAATGGAAAGGTGAGTCATATTTATCCCTATCCTACAGCACAGCGTTTTATCCATTACTGGTAAACGTTAAGGACACACAATGAATATAAGTAAAATAGATTTAAATTTACTGGTTTATCTCGATACATTACTGCGCGAATGTAACGTTACTCGTGCCGCTAACCAGCTTAGTATTACTCAACCGGCAATGAGTAATGGACTGAAACGCCTACGTAACCTTTTTAACGATCCTATTTTAGTGCGTACCAGCGATGGTATGGTGCCGACCGAGCGCGCTATTGAGTTACAGCCTGTTATTCGCGGTATTTTGATGACGCTTGAGGAAACGCTAGCACCTAATCGCGAATTTGAAGCTAAACAAAGTAAACGCGTGTTTAGAATTATGGCCAGTGACTATGCAGCCAGTACCATGGCACCGCGTTTGTTAGGGAAATTACATGAAGAAGCTCCAGACACCACATTAGATATTTTAACGCCCAGCGATGTAACTTTTCATGATGTAGAAAACGGTAAAGTAGACATGGCAATTAACCGCTTTGAGAACTTACCGCAATCGTTTCATCATAAGCGAATTTGGAAAGATAGCTTTTGCTGTTTAGTAAGATCCGACAACCCTATTATTGAAAACTTTAGCCTAGATAGCTATTTAAAAGCCCGTCATATTTGGGTAAGTAAAACAGGCTTTGGTGTTGGGGTTGGCATGGATCCTAAAGATGTGCAAAAGCTGGGTTGGGTTGACGAAGCGCTCGCCCATTTTGGGAAGCATCGAAATATTGCCACCTTTACTCGTAACTACCATGTTGCGATTCATTTAGCGAAAGAAAAAAACCTCGTGGCGACTTTACCCTCAAAAGCGGCCAATATTTATGTAGACGATCCAGGGCTTAAAATACTTGAGCCACCTTTTCCTATTCCACCATTTGAACTTGATATGATATGGAGCCCTTTGTTACACAGAGATGCTAGCCATATTTGGTTACGTCAAAAAGTAGCCGAAGTAGCTGAAGAGCTTAAATAACCTTCTTACATGCTTTTATGTAAATTCTGCTTGCTAGCAGCATGTTAGCAAGCTTGACTAGACCTCCCCACAATAATAAAACTATGAAAAACAATTAGTTAAAAATAAAACCGCGTTGGAATGCCGCTTGCTTAGTTATCTATGTATTTTAAATTAACAGAGGTCATTATTATGAGCACCCATCAAGGACAAGAGATAAATCATATCACCGACATTATCCAAGTAATGAATAGCGGTATCGACTTTTACGAAAAAGCACAAGATAAAGTACAAGATCCTAGCGTAAGTGCATTATTTCAGCGCATGATTGACGCCCGCAAAGTAAGTGTTGAAAGCTTACAACCCTATGCAATTAATCAACAAGGCGCACGTGAAGATGGCTCTTCGTTCGCGGTAGAAGCACGCAGAGCATTTACCGCTTTGCTCAGTACATTCACTAGCGATAACGACCAAACCTACATTAAAGAGCTTGAAGAAGTAGAAGATAAAACCTTAGAAGAAATCAAAACAGCGTTAAAAAAGCCTCAATCACATGATTGTGAAGCGGCGCTGTCAAAAGTATTGCTTACCATGCAAAGCTGTCATGCAGAAATGAGTAAAATGCAAAAACATTAAGTTTAAAAACTATAAAAGGGCCTTACGGCCCTTTGGTTGTTAAATAACAATAGGAGAGTTATTAGGGTCTGTTGACCTTTTAAGGTTGAATTTGCAGCAGTCTGTTTGGTATTTAGGCAAGACAGAGCCTATGTGGTGTGGTTATTCCCCATAAATAGGCGATAACGCAGCATCAATACCAAACAGGCGCTGCCCGAAGGGTTCTGCCTAGGGGCGATTTACTCTTTGTTGCTCGGTTTTTACTT
>NZ_PNCN01000186.1:0-6543 GCF_005886135.1 Pseudoalteromonas sp. S4741
ACAAGTTGATCAACCTAGGGGCGGTTGAATCGCGGCGCGAGGTTTGTAACCTAGTGGGCTCGATAACTGCTCCTGCGTTATTCTACTGGCTTACATCCATGTAAGAATAAGTAAAAACCGAGCAAAGCTTCCGCGTCCTGCTCACGCCCCTTACCTACATCCATGTAGGCAACATTCAGCACATTAAATTAAAAAGCAAAACCACGGCTCGCCAACGTGCCCACTTAACGAGTATGAGGGAAATGGCGCGGATTTATCAACAGACAAAACACACCAGCCATCCGGGCTTGCTTTATTATCATTGGTCAAGAAACAATGACGAAAGTGCATTAACACGTTTGCTCGCTTTAGAATATACTACAGAAGTTGAACACAGTGATGAGATGCAATTTTACTTAGCGTCTTATTACATTAAGGTTGATGAAGAAAAAGCGATTAATTTTTTATACAACACGCTAGCGCGGAATAAAGCCAAGCATGAACCGAATCCTGAAATATATATGTCTTTGATCAGCCTATTTTATAAACACCAATAATATAAACATGCTTATATTTTTGCCAAAATAGCTCAGCTCTCTGGTATTGAACATATTGATATACTGTTAAATGAGCAGCAGTTAATAGCACAAGGAAAGAATTTAGAGAGTTTAGATAGGTTAGCCGAGCAGACTTTGCAACAAATAGATCAAGGAACGTTTATTTCCCCCCGGAAATAATAAAACAGATACAAAAAAGGCAGCTTACGCTGCCTTTTTGTTTTATTTTTTGCTTGTGCCTACTTCGACACGGGTTTTTAACTTTTGCCCCGGTCTAAAGGTAACCACGCGACGTGCTGAAATTGGGATATCTTCTCCCGTTTTCGGGTTACGTCCCGGCCTTTCTTTCTTATCTCGAAGATCAAAGTTACCAAATCCAGAGAGCTTAATCTGCTCGCCTTTTTCAAGCGCTGAGCGGATTTCTTCAAAAAACGCTTCAACTAAATCTTTGGCATCTTTTTTATTGATCCCGAGCTTTTCAAATAGGTGTTCAGCTATGTCGGCTTTAGTAAGCGCCATATCTAGTCCCTCAACGATGCATTAAACTGTTCGGCCAGTGCGGCCACCACGTTATCAACTACCTGATTGATATCTTTCTCTTCGAGTGTTCTATCAACCGCTTGCAGTGTTAGAGCAATCGCCAAACTCTTATAATTTGGCTCAATACCTTTGCCCTTATACACATCGAATAAGTTTAGGTCAACCAATTGATTTCCGCCAACTTTTCCGATGACGTTTAAAATATCACCTATTTTAACGCTGTCTTGTACTAAAATCGCGATGTCGCGGCGATTTGATGGGAATTTAGACACCCCTACAGCCTGCGGTAAATTTCTTTTTTCTAACGCTGACATTTCAATTTCAAACACAAAAGTAGCGTTATTGATATCTAACGATTTTTGCGCCTGAGGGTGTAATGCACCAAAGAAACCTACTTTTTTACCATCAACATAAATAACGGCTGATTGACCAGGATGAAGGCCATCTGATTGCTCGGCTTTAATTTCAAAGCGGCTAACATCGTTGGTAATTGCAAGTAATGCTTCAACATCCCCTTTTAGGTCGTAAAAATCAACGTTACGTTTTTCTTCAACCCAATGTTCGCCATGCACAAGCCCGGTAATAACACCACCAATAACCGGCACTTGGTAAACGCCATTTTCTGCGCTTTCATCGCTGATAAACTTAAGGCCGTGTTCAAATAAGCGAATACGTGGTTGCTGGCGGTTTTGGTTATAGGCAACAGAAGCTAATAAGCCAGGCATTAAACTTACACGCATCGCTGACATTTCAATTGAAATTGGGTGCGGCAATACCAATGCGTTACACTCTGGATGTAAAATAGCTTGCGCTTTAGGATCAACAAAACTGTAAGTAATGGCTTCTTGATAGCCACGAGTTACTAGCGCATTACGAAAACGGCTCAGGGCAACAGTTGACTCATCGTGTGTGGTCATTTTAAGTTTTGCAGTTGGTGCCACATTAGGAATACTGTTATAACCGTAAACACGTGCTACTTCTTCAATTAAATCTTCTTCAATACGAATATCAAAACGGTAGCTTGGTACATCAGCGCTCCAGCTATCATTATTAAATTTAACATCAAGACCTAAACGCGTAAGAATATCGGTTACTTTAGCATCGTCAATGTGATGACCAATAACACGGTCTAAACGTGAACGACGTAAACGCACTTCAGTTACTTTTGGTAACTTATCAGCAGCAACCGCTTCAACGATTGGACCTGCGTTACCACCTACAATCTCCAAAAGTAACGCTGTAGCGCGCTCCATGGCATCGTGTTGTAGTGCAAAGTCGACCCCACGCTCATAGCGATGAGATGCATCAGTGTGCAAACCATAGCTGCGTGCTTGTCCTGCAATAGCCACTGGGTTGAAGAATGCGCTTTCTAGTAAAATATCTGCTGTTTTTTCAGTAACACCCGATTGCTCACCGCCAAAAATACCAGCAATGGCTAGCGCTTTATGATGATCGGCAATCACTAATGTCGATTCATTTAATTTAGCCGTATTACCGTCTAATAAAACCAGCTCTTCACCTGGGGATGCACTACGTACTTTAATTCCACCTTCAATTGCATTTAAATCAAATGCATGCATTGGGTGGCCAAGCTCTAGTAATACAAAGTTAGTCACATCAACAACCGGATCGATTGAACGTACACCACTACGACGTAGCTTTTCAACCATCCATAATGGCGTCTCAGCGCCTAGGTTAATGCCCTTAATAACACGCCCTAAATAGCGAGGACAGGCATCATCGTTAACCAACTCAATAGATACTTTGTCTTCAATTGTCGGGGTTACCGCTGGAATGCTTAATGTATTTACATCAATACTGTTAAGTACGCCGACTTCGCGGGCAAGTCCTTTGATACCTAAACAGTCGCCACGGTTAGGTGTTAAATCTACGTCAATAATGTTGTCATCAAGCGCTAAATATTCGCGTAAATCGGCACCAATAGGCGCATCAAGTGGCAATTCCATAATGCCATCGCCTTCTTCACTAATACCTAGCTCATCAAACGCACATAACATGCCGTGTGAAGGCTGACCACGAAGTTTGGCTTTTTTAATTTTGAAATCGCCTGGTAACACTGCGCCAACAGTGGCAACTGCAACTTTAATACCTTGGCGGCAATTTGGTGCACCACATACGATATCCAGTAGCTCATCACCACCAACATTAATTTTTGTTACACGTAGTTTATCTGCATCTGGGTGTTGGCCACACTCAACCACTTCACCTACCACAACGCCATTAAATTTGGCTGCTGCCGGCTCAACGCCATCTACTTCTAAACCAGCCATTGAAAGCTGTTCCGAAAGAGCTTGCGTATCAATTGCAGGATTTACCCACTCTCTTAACCACTTTTCACTAAATTTCATTTTATCTCTTCACTCTTAACGGAACTGGTTTAGGAATTTTAAGTCATTTTCGAAAAACGCACGTAAATCGTTTACGCCGTAACGCAACATGGTTAAGCGCTCAACACCCATACCAAAAGCGAAACCTGTGTATTTTTCAGGATCGATGCCTACAGACTTAAGTACGTTAGGATGAACCATGCCGCAGCCTAATACTTCTAACCATTTACCGTCTTTACCCATCACGTCCACTTCTGCTGAAGGCTCTGTAAACGGGAAGAATGAAGGACGAAAACGAATTTCCATGTCTTCTTCAAAAAAGTTACGTAAAAAGTCATGTAAAATACCTTTAAGCTCAGTGAAGCTTACATCAGTATCAACCATCAACCCTTCCACCTGATGGAACATAGGCGTGTGTGTTTGGTCGTAATCGTTACGGTATACACGCCCTGGCGAAATAATACGCAGTGGCGGTTGCTCAGTTTCCATAGTACGAATTTGTACACCACTGGTTTGAGTACGTAAAACCAACTTAGGATTAAAGTAAAAGGTATCGTGATCGGCGCGAGCAGGGTGATGCTCTGGTATATTTAACGCATCAAAGTTATGAAAATCATCTTCAACTTCAGGGCCTGATTTAACAGCAAACCCAAGTTCACCAAAGAAGCTTTCAATACGCTCAATGGTGCGAGTCACTGGGTGCAAACCACCCGATGGCATAACACGCCCTGGTAAAGTTACATCGATTGTTTCTGCTGCTAGTTTTTCTTCTAATGCTTTACTTGCTAACAATTCACGCTTGTCATTAATCGCAACTTGCACGTCTTGCTTAGCTTGGTTAATTACTTGGCCTGCTTCTTTGCGTTCTTCAGGGGCAATTTTACCTAACGTTTTAAGTAAGCTGGTAATTTCGCCTTTTTTACCAAGATAGTTAACCCTGATCTCTTCTAGCTGCGCGATTTCACTGGCACTGGCTACCGCCTCAAGTGCTTGCGCTAATATGTTTTCTAAGTTCATTCGATACCTGATCTTTCACAGAAGGTGATTACAATTTAGTTAGCTAATGATAACTGAAAGCAGGGTCTAGATTCTAGACCTACTACAGCTTTAGCGTTGATTTTATAAAAGGAATAGTCAATTTTCGTTGTGCAGCCATGGATGCGTGATCTAATTTGTCTAATACATCCAATAAAGCACGCATATCACGACTCAAACGGGTTAATAAAAATCGCGCACATTCATCGCTCAATTCAAGCCCACGCATATTTGCCCGCTTAACCAGCGCTTGTGCTTTATCATCGTCACTCATAGAACGAATTTGAAATGTAGTGCCCCACTTTAAACGTGATTCTAAGTCGGGCAAGCTAATATTAAGCATGTTTGGCAGTAAATCGGCAGTCACTACCAGCATTTTATTGGGCTCATTAAAGCGATTAAAAAAGTTAAATAACGCTTTTTCCCATGCATCATTGCCTGCTACCAAGTGCACATCATCAATACACAATACATCCAATGCTTCAAGCCCATCTAAAACCATTGGTCCAAAATGAATGACCTCGCGCATGGAAAGCAGCATATTAGATAAGCCACGCTCTTGTGCCTGAATACAAGTGGCATATAGTAAGTGAGATTTACCAGAATCTCCTAAGCCACACAAATAGGTATACTGAAAAGAGTGAACAAGCTTAGAAAAGCTATCTTTGAGATGATTTACCTCGAGTGAGTCCTCACCGCCAAAGTAGGATGCAAATGTTTCATCGTCCGGTAAAGTAACCGGCAATGCCATTTGTATTGGCTCTTGAGTTAGCATTAATCTACAACCCATTGATACTCTAGGCTTTGCTCATCAACTATGTGATAAAAAGCACGAGGATCAACATAGTCTTTAAAGGCGTTATCCAGGCCAAGGGCTTTTTTAAGGTCACTCACAGTCCCCGTATGATGAAGCTCAAACTCAACCGAATCGGGTGTTTTGCGTAAAATAACAGCTTGAGTTACTACGCTTAGATTCATTAAGCGGCGCTTAGCCAACTCAATATCAACAAAGCTCTCAGTCCCTTTTAAAGTTAAATTGGCAGTACGCTGCTCATAATAAGCATTAGGATCAATCGCATATTCACCAGCTAAACCTTGTGCTAAATCATCAATCATTTGCGCAACTATTTGCTGTCTGTAGCCTGTGATACGGTTAGATTCAAACATTTCATCATTGGTAAAGCGCCAATCTAGTACCCAATTATCAGAGTTAAACGCTTGATACATTCTAGCAGTAATACTTCGCTCAGCACTGTAGCGTTTAGATGCCTCTTCTACAGGCCCAGAAAAATTTCCCCAAACTTCGGGGACACCAACAAGCCGTCTGTCTTGTAAATCGAGTAGAGGCACAACAACCGGCAAACCGCGGCGACTTGCTTTGTCGTAAATCAGTTGCTCTAATTGCGGATAACTCTCTTGAGTAACCAGCTCTCGCTGCCTGTTATCTTCAATGCCTAACCAGATAGCAACCAGTGGACGTTGAGCTCCCCACAACGGCAAATTAAGATCTTTTATTAGTGCATTGATCTTTCGCGCTTCAAATTTAACTAGTAACTTAAGCGTTCCGGGAATACGCTCATCGTATTCAAATTTCAGCATATAATCAGATATATCTTTGGTGCGTTGCTGTGCTATCTGATTTTCATCTGCACTTTTATCACCACTCACTTTTACTAGTACGTTAAGAAGCGCTTTGCGACTAGCGTCTAAACGCGCATCACGAGATTTATCTTCTACGACCAAAATATCTTGATATAGATCAGTTACTTCAACTGCAGATACAGAAACACAAAAGAAAATGGATAAGGCGCTAATTAATAATCTATACACAGGCAAATCATTCTTGGTTTTAAACTGTTTTGATCCTAAATCAAAGCCACTAACAAAGCAAAATTATATTTTTACAGTCACTAAAGCTGCTGGTTAAGTCGAACTTTCTTGTATTAAGAATCGCTGCGCTACTTCGTAGCGACAACGCAGTAGAGTGTCGTGGTGCTCACAGCGGTAGAGAGCCACATAGCAAATGTATAGAGTCGGCATTAGGCGCTTATTATTTTCCTTTTACCTGATGCCTTTTACCTTTC
>NZ_PNCN01000187.1:0-9629 GCF_005886135.1 Pseudoalteromonas sp. S4741
TGAAAGTAGGACATTACCAGGATCCAATTAAAGAAGCCCGTTACAGCAATGTAACGGGTTTTTTGTTGTCTGAGATAAAGTAAAACATGGCTGTATATGGAACTTAGTAGTGGCCGCTCTTGCATATCCTGTGCTCCACGGCATTCGTATTCCTAAACAGCTCGAAGGCAAGCCCCGCACAAGGCCACTGTCGCATTTGCTATGTGACTTTCTACTGCTGTGGGCACCATGACATTACCAGGATCCAAATAAGAGAAACCCGTTACAGCAATGTAACGGGTTTTTTGCTACCTGGGATTTAATAAATAGCTAAGAGCCCATGCCGAACTCAGTGGTGGCCTTTCTCGTACACCCTGTGCTCCATGGCATTCGTATTCCTATACATCAAACAAAACAGCTTGGATCTAAACAGAATAGTGGGATGTTCTATTGTATTGTCGCTATAAATTAGCGCACTGGCTCCAAATAACAGAACCACGTTACAGCAAAATACTGTTTTTTATTGTTTTAAATTTAAAGATAAATTACTTAATATCTTAAAAAATAGACTGTCCGCTAATCTCATCATGTATATGCTCCCTATCAGATTACTAATAACTTATAGACTTAACATTCTCATGCAGTTATAGATCCTACGTGTTAAAATTTGATTTTAACTTTGCATATTATTGAGGTGTCTATTGCCAACCAGTGACTATCAACGAGTGTTAAATGAGATAACTCAAGAGGTTAAACCTTTATTGAGCCAAGGTAAGGTTGCTGATTATATACCTGCTCTTGCTGAAGTTGATCTTGAGCATTTTTCGATTGCTATTTACACCACTGAGGGTGAGATATTTTGCGCGGGTGATTGCGAACAACGTTTTACTATTCAATCAGTTTCTAAAGTAATGACTCTGACATTAGCGCTGCAACGTTATGGCGATGAATTATGGAGTAGAGTGGGTAAAGAGCCCTCAGGAACAGCGTTTAATTCACTGACACAGCTTGAGTTTGAAAAAGGCATACCACGCAACCCGTTCATTAATGCGGGAGCGATTGTTACCTGTGATGCTTTGTATAGTCGTTTATCAGCTCCAATGCACTCTATGCTTGAAACATTTCGCGATTTATCAGGTAATCGAAGTATCATAATTGATAAGCAAGTGGCTAACTCAGAATATGAGTTTCGGCATAGAAATGCGGCAATGGCACACTTAATGAAATCATTCGGCAACTTTGAGAATGAAGTGGATGATGTGCTTTGGTCATACTTTAATTTTTGTGCCATAGAACTTAATTGTATTGAACTTGCTAAGGCTTACAATTTTTTAGCTAATAAAGGGATAGACTACAGCTCTTCTAAACGAGTGCTTTCTAGCCGTCAAAATAAGCAACTAAACTCGTTGTTATTCACTAGTGGTTTATATGATGCGGCGGGTGATTTTGGTTATCGAGTGGGGATGCCTGGAAAATCAGGGGTTTCTGGGACTATATTGGCGGTATTACCGAATAGGTTTACTGTGGCAGTGTATTCCCCAGGATTAAACTCTTTTGGTAACTCGGTGGCAGGAATAGCAGCATTAGAGCTGCTATCTAAAAAGCTTGATATATCTATATTTTAAGTACGCTGAGTGCTTTGGGATTTTATTGATCCCAATACACTTGCTCTAAACAATCTTCGCGCTCTGGTAAGCCACGTGATAAGCGTGGAGAATGCTGAACCAGCACTTCGTAACTTGCACGGTTGGCGTATTTACTGATTTGAGCGAGCGAAGAGTAGGTAATCGCTTGTTGCTGATGTTTTGCTGAATTAGCAACGTTCAGCTTATGATAAACATTCGCTGATAAGTCATGTAATACAGCGGCTAAAGCACAATCACCAGCGCCGTTGGTATTTTTAATCGAGTCAGGCCCGCCCATAAACGGAGCAGTATGACTATATGCCTTTATTGGGTTTTCACAGTCAACTTTACGCATTGCACGTGAAAACTCATAACGATTAAAATCAGGGATAGCACCAGGCAAAAGTGGATACTCTGTTTCGCGTTTGAAACTGTCATCAACAAAACCGGCCATAAATAAGCCTTTTTCACCGGCAGTACAAATTACTAAATCAACCCAGTCTAATGCTTTGTCGGCAGCTAGTAATGGATCTTCAAATCCAGTAATTGCTTGGCCTTCTTCTTCGTTCATAGCAAGGATATCAACATGCTTTTCTACAAAGTTAGCCCACCATGTCGGATCCTGCTCGATAAGAAACTTAGTACCGAGTGTTAATACAACCGGTACATCTGCATCGTTAGCATACTTGATTGCTTGCATGGTCGCTTCGGTCATGGTTTCATCGCCTTGAGTACGCATTAAATAAGCACTGATGACTAATGCTGATGAGCCTTCGATTAGCTCTTTATCAATTGACTCAGGCTTTAGGTAATTCATCAGGCCAGCACTAATGGCAAAGGTGCGTTCACCCGTTTCATCAATCAATGTGAAACAGCGGCCTATAGGACCATCTACAGGCTGTAAGTAGTCTAAGTCTACGCGACTTGAGTTATTACATAAAAAGCGATAAGCATAACTGCCTATTTTTATGTTTTCACTCATTACACCTAATAGCACCGAACGGTCATCAGCAAGTACGGAATAGTTGTGCATCGTGTTGCCAACGGTTCCGCCTGCGAATTCGTAATCGACCATGTCGTTTAGTTTTAAGCGATCGTATAAAGCATTGGTGATGTCATTATCTATAACTTGCGACATCCCTCGGCGCAATTGAAATTCATCGAGAAAAGCTTGGTCAACCTTAGCTTCTATATCAACAACGATTTGATCGATCCCCGTAATATAGCTGCGGTGTAATCGCTCAGTGGCGTTAAGTTGATTGGTCAGTGGATCTTTGGCTTCCACTGGAAAATAATGTTTATGCCTGCGGCGTCCAGGAAATTTCATTTGCTACCCGTGTTGTGAGCTAAATAAAAAAAGCGTGAGATTATAGCGTAAATCCTGCCTTATGAGCCATGACAAACCACTTAAATTTGTTTTATTTTTGCAATAAAGTGATCAATGACGCATTTTATTGCGCTAAGTTGGTATAATTACGGCATAAAAAATAGTTAAGTAATAATAATGATAGAGCCATTTGACGACCAATATTGGATGGAACAAGCGCTTGTGTATGCAAAACAAGCGGAGCAGCTAGATGAGATCCCGGTAGGGGCTATAATTGTTAAAGATAATCAGCTTATTAGCGCAGGCTATAATCGCTCAATTACTGATAACGACCCGTCGGCTCATGCTGAGATGATAGCGGTACGTGAAGCAGGAAAAGTACTTAATAATTACCGCTTAATTGACTGTACTCTTTATGTCACATTAGAGCCATGCTCTATGTGCGCAGGTTTATTAGTACATAGCCGAATTAAACGCTTAGTATTTGGTGCAGCCGATGCTAAAACGGGTTCTGCTGGTTCAATTATGAACCTTTTACAAGAACCTCGTTTAAACCATCAGGTAGAAATAACGGGTGGGGTATTAGAAACACAATGTGCAGAGACTATTTCTAGTTTTTTTAAGCGTCGCCGAGCACAAATAAAGGCGGCAAAGCAAGCCGCTCGTAATAGTAACAGCGATTAGTCAGCTGCTGCTATTAAGGCGTCTAATTCAGCCATTTGCTGCATAGCAAACATGCGGCGGCGCCAAATTATTTTTTTATGTAAATTTCTTAACATCACTCGACGACGAGTGGCGGTTGAGTGCTTTATACAACGTTTAAGTTGATGTGTACGTCTACGTTTAAGCATGACTTATCCTTATGTGCTTGGTAATGACACAAAATTTTATACAATTAAGCCAGATTATTGAATAATTGATTACAAGTAAACAACTATTTGATTTTCTGATGTTCAGTTAATTACTAAGCAGCGTATTTATTTTTTTTCCTCAGCGGAATTACTTGTACGTTGCTCTGAATCATCTGGTTTAACGATTTTATCTTCTGTATCATTTGTTGAGGTAATCGGCGCCATTGCATTATTTTCATCAAGCCAAACAAGCGCGTCGTAATAGCGGCGTATATTATCAACGTAAGTCACTGCTACATCACCGCGAGCATAGCCATAACGGGTATTACGATAGTGACGTTTTTTTACTAACAATGGTAAGCGCTTTTTAACGTCAGCCCATTTATCAGGGCTAGCTCCCTGTTGCTCGGTAATAATACGGGCATCGTTAACGTGTCCCCAACCTACATTATAGGCGGCAAGTGCAAGCCAAGTACGATCCGGTTGAGGGATTCGATCCGGGATGCGTTTAATTAATTTTGCTAAGTATTGTGCACCACCGCGTATATTTTGCTCTGGTTCTAAGCGGTTTGTTACACCGACTTGTTTTGCTGTGCGTCTTGTTAGCATCATAATACCACGCACACCGGTTGGTGACTTAGCACGCGGGTTCCACATCGACTCTTGATAACTTAATGCCGCCAGTAAGCGCCAATCTAGGCTACCTGCATATTGCATAAACCAAGGTTGATATTTAGGCAGTGTTTCTTTAATTGCATCTATATAGGCCAAGGTATTAACGTAATTAAACTGGCGGACATGACCGAAGTATTTTTCTTCGAGCACATAAAGTTGATTATTTTGTTTTGCTTCACCAAAAAAGGGGACTAATAATGCGTATAGGGAATCATCATTCGACTTTCTTAGTATCCATGCAATTGAATCATTTCGGGTAACTGAAAAGCCAATACTTAAATTAGGGTGATAGCGACGAAATAGCGCTAAAGTATGAGAATCCGCTAAGGTGTAATCTATTTCGCCGTCAATAACTGCTTGCAGTAATTCTTCTTCATCAAACTCTTCGGTTTCATTCCAGCTTAAGTTTGGGTTGGTTTGTTGAATTTCTTCTAATGTTAATGAATGGCTACTTTTAGCGATAACGGTGAAGTTTCCGGTTAAATCATCAAAATCACGAGGGCGTTCACGGCCTTGTTTAAAGACTAATTTTTGACTAATTGTTCTGTATGTAGGGCCATAGCGATAGCGCTCAGCACGTACTTTATTGTAGGTAAGCCCTGAGGCAATTAAATCGAGGTCACCACTGTCCAAGCGCGCAAACATTTCGGATAAATTAAAAAAGGGTACAATTTCAAGCTCTACCCCTAAGTAGTCTGCAAACGCTTGAGAGAGCTCAAATTCAAATCCTTGCTCCCCTTGAACGGCTTGATAGTAATTACTTGCACTGGCAAGTGTACCAATACGAATTTTGTTTTCAGATTTGATTTGGGCAAGCTGTGTTGATTGCTCTTGTGTATTACATGCACACAAAAGTATGACTAACGTAATGATTGTTATTAGCTTTATCTTCAACATATTCGCCTCTTTAGCATCGTATCTCCTGTTATAACAAAACTTACTGATTACGTCACTTATCGTTTAATCGCAGTGAGTAAAAAATAGGTGTAAACAAAAAGAAAAAGTTAATTTAATGAAAAGCGCATTTTTGAGTTAAATCTGAGAGTAATTTGGACTATAATACGCGCCTAAAATATCGTTCAATCCCTAACCCCGGGTGAAATTACTTATGTTGATCCTTCGTGGTGCACCAGCACTTTCAGAGTTCAGAGTTAATAAAATTTTAGCGCGTTGCCAACAATCGCAACTTCCTGTCACCAATGTATATGCCGAATACGCTCACTTTGCCGATTTAACATCGCCATTAAACACTGATGAGCACACCAAACTTGAAAAGTTATTAACCTACGGCCCAACAATTGCTGAGCATGCGCCAGCAGGTCAGTTGGTATTAGTAACGCCTCGCCCTGGTACAATCTCGCCATGGGCTTCAAAAGCGACAGATATCGCTCATAACTGTGGGCTTAAACAAGTTCATCGCGTAGAGCGCGGTATTGCTTACTATATTGAAGGTGATTTAAGTGCAGAACAGTTAGCACAAGTTGCAGCACTTCTTCATGACCGCATGACTGAAGCTACTCACAGTAAATTAGAAGATGCCGCGCAGTTATTTCGCAGCGATGCACCTCGTCCAATGTCATCAGTTGATATTTTAGGTGGCGGCCGTGAAGCATTAGCCGCAGCAAATATAGAGCAAGGGTTTGCGCTTGCTGATGATGAAATTGATTATTTAGTTGAAAACTTTATTAAGTTAGGGCGTAACCCTAACGATATTGAACTGTTTATGTTTGCTCAAGCGAACTCAGAGCATTGTCGTCATAAAATATTTAATGCTGATTGGGCTATCGATGGCATTGAACAACCAAAGTCGTTGTTCAAAATGATTAAAAACACCTTTGAGCATAACCCTGAGAATGTATTATCTGCCTATAAAGATAATGCAGCCGTAATGAAAGGCTCAAAGGCGGGTCGCTTCTTCCCGAATGCACAAGGTGAATATGCGTATCACCAAGAAGACATTGAAATTTTAATGAAGGTTGAAACCCATAACCACCCAACGGCTATTGCTCCTTTCTCTGGTGCGGCAACAGGATCGGGCGGTGAGATTCGCGATGAGGGCGCAACTGGTCGTGGTTCAAAACCAAAAGCGGGTTTAGTGGGCTTTACTGTATCTAATTTACGTATTCCTGGTTTTGAACAACCTTGGGAAAGTGATTTTGGTAAACCAGGCCGTATTGTTAATGCCCTAGATATTATGACTGAAGGCCCATTAGGTGGTGCTGCGTTTAATAACGAGTTTGGACGTCCTAATTTATTAGGTTATTTCCGTACTTACGAAGAAAAAGTGACCAGTCACAATGGTGAAGAGGTGCGTGGTTACCACAAGCCAATTATGCTTGCCGGTGGTTTAGGTAATATCCGTGCTGATCATGTTCAAAAAGGCGATATTCCAGTTGGTGCAAAACTCATTGCACTAGGCGGCCCTGCAATGAACATTGGCTTAGGCGGTGGCGCTGCATCAAGTATGGCGTCGGGTCAATCAAATGAAGATTTAGATTTTGCCTCTGTACAGCGTGAAAACCCAGAAATGGAACGTCGTTGCCAAGAAGTCATCGACAAGTGTTGGCAGCTAGGTGATGCAAATCCAATTGCGTTTATTCATGATGTGGGTGCAGGTGGTTTATCTAACGCATTCCCTGAACTTGTTAGTGACGGTGGACGTGGCGGTAAATTTCAGCTTCGCAATATCCCAAATGATGAACCGGGCATGGCACCACACGAAATTTGGTGTAATGAATCGCAAGAGCGCTATGTACTCGCTGTTGCTGTTGAAGATTTTGATCGTTTTGAAGCTATTTGTAAGCGTGAAAGAGCGCAATATGCGGTTATTGGTGAAGCAACTGCAGAGCCTCATTTAACGGTGGCTGATAGTCACTTTGAAAATAATCCTGTTGATTTACCGCTCGATGTTTTATTAGGGAAAGCACCTAAAATGCATCGTGATGTAACATCACAACAAGTGTTAGGTAAAGCACTCGACGTTGAAAATATCAGTGCTGCTGATGCTGCAGAACGTTTATTACGTTTACCAACCATTGCTGAAAAAACCTTCCTCATTACTATTGGCGATCGCTCGGTAACAGGTTTAGTAGCACGCGATCAAATGGTAGGCCCATGGCAAGTACCAGTAGCTAACTGTGCAGTAACCGCAGCAACGTATGACACTTACCATGGTGAAGCAATGTCACTGGGTGAACGTACGCCTGCAGCACTACTTAACTATGGCGCTTCAGCGCGTTTAGCCGTGGCAGAATCGTTAACGAATATTGCCTGTGCAAACATTGGCTCTCTTGAAAATATTAAGTTATCTGCAAACTGGATGGCCGCAGCGGGACACCCAGGAGAAGATGCCGGTTTATACGAAGCAGTAAAAGCGGTGGGTGAAGAGTTATGTCCGGCACTTGGGTTAACAATTCCTGTAGGTAAAGATTCTATGTCGATGAAAACGACATGGAAGAACGAAGATGATGCTACAGAGCAATCTGTAACATCCCCGTTATCGCTTATTATCACTGCGTTTGGTCGTGTTGAAGACGTACGTAAAACAGTGACCCCACAGTTACGAACAGATAAAGGCGATACATCGCTTATTTTAGTTGACTTAGGCGCGGGCAAAAACCGACTGGGCGCATCAAGCCTTGCTCAGGTTTATAAGCAATTAGGTGATATAACACCTGATGTAGATAGCCCAGAGCTACTAAGAGGTTTTTACAACGCAATGCAAGCGCTAGTCGCTGATAGCAAGTTGCTTGCGTACCATGACCGTTCAGACGGTGGTTTATTTACCACTATCGCTGAAATGGCGTTTACCGGTCACACTGGTGTTACCGTTGATTTAGCGACTTTGACCGGCTCTGATATTGAAGCGCTTTATAACGAAGAGCTAGGTGCTGTAATTCAAGTAGCGAATAGTGATTTAGAGGCTGTAAATGCGGTATTTGAGCAGCATGGAGTTGCCGCAATTAGTCATGTGATTGGCTCGCTAAATAACGACGATAACATAGTGTTTAATCGTGGTGAGCAAACAGTACTTAATCATACTCGTACTGAACTTCGTACAATTTGGGCCGAAACAACGTATCAAATGCAAGCGCGTCGTGATAACCCAGATTGTGCTAAGCAAGAGTTTGACGCTAAGTTTGACGCAAAAGATCCTGGCTTAAATGTAAAACTTAACTTTGATTTAAATGAAGATGTTGCAGCTCCATATATTGCAACTGGTGCTAAACCGCAAATGGCTATTTTACGTGAGCAAGGTGTAAACTCTCATTTAGAAATGGCAGCTGCATTTAACCGTGCGGGCTTTGCAGCGGTTGATGTGCACATGAGCGACATTTTAGAAGGTCGTTTAACGCTTGAACAGTTCAAAGGTTTAGTGGCGTGTGGTGGTTTCTCTTACGGTGATGTGCTTGGTGCGGGTGAAGGTTGGGCTAAGTCAATATTGTTTAACGATATGGCACGCGATCAGTTCCAAAGCTTCTTCCATCGTGAAGATACCTTTAGCTTAGGTGTATGTAACGGTTGTCAGATGCTATCAACATTAAAAGAGTTGATTCCAGGTACTGAACATTGGCCGCGCTTTGTAACTAATAAGTCAGAGCGTTTTGAAGCACGCTTTAGTCTGGTTGAAATTCAAGAAAACCCATCGGTGTTCTTTAATGGTATGGCAGGTTCACGTATGCCAATTGCAGTTTCACATGGTGAAGGTCATGCAGAATTTGCAAATGATGCGGCAACTAAGGCTGCACTTGCAAGCGGCACCGTAGCGGTTAAGTTTGTTGATAACTACGGTAACCCAACAACACAGTACCCAGCAAACCCGAATGGTTCACCTGAAGGGATCACGGGTATTACATCAACAGATGGTCGTGCAACTGTAATGATGCCACACCCTGAACGTGTATTCCGTGCGGTTGCTAACTCTTGGCATCCAGATGAGTGGGCTGAGGATAGCCCATGGATGCGTATGTTTAGAAATGCGCGTAAAAATGTAGGTTAATATACACGCTAGATTCATGATCTAAATGTAAGATAAAAAGGCTGCCTTGTGCAGCCTTTTTTGTTTAGACTGTTCAAGGTTCAAGGTTCAAGGTTCAAGGTTCAAGGTTCAAGGTTCAAGGTTCAATAAGGATAGTATGATCAAACGCATCGCATGGGGAGTCGTGTTTTTTT
>NZ_PNCN01000019.1:0-85039 GCF_005886135.1 Pseudoalteromonas sp. S4741
AAAGGCGGCTGGACAGTCGTCTCTGCTTATGGAAGCTGCGTAAGTCTCGATACTACCGAGCAACGGCTAACGAAATAAGAAGCATCGCCTGATAAGGCGGTGAGTAGTCACCGACGGTAGTGTTTGTAAGTCTGATTGCATTTATTGATGAAAAACCACCTGAAAAAGTATTAAACGATATAGTAAATAGCTTTGAAAATAGCCAATCGCTCGCAAATAACCCCCCCCGCTGAACAAGAGCAAGCCATAGAAAAGTTGAGTAAGCAAATAAAGAAAAAACTTCCCTCTTCAGACGATGACGGCGCTCAGACAAAAACATTTGGTATTCGCTTAGAAGGCGAAGATGAGAACACTCAAACGGTTAGGCAGTTTTTAGATACTAAAGGCTACTTTGAACATAGTAAGCGCTTAATTGCCATGTTTGCCTATAGTTATGAAGCTGACAGTTATTCACGCTGTAAGAAATCAACACAGAGTAAGTGAATAGAGCTAAATGATTAAGAAATTATTGAAATAACGCCTGATCAAAGCATGCCTTACGGTTATAAATTTATAGTTAGAGCCTGTGAGGCTGCCGGTATTTCTGCTACAAAACATTAAAATACAAAAAATGCCGCTAAATTAGCGGCATTTTTGTATCTGCAAATAAACGAGCCTATGGGCGTGGAATAAACCCAACCGCATCATAAACTGCTTTTAATGTAGTTTCTGCACGCGCGCCGGCTTTTTCAGCCCCTGCTCTCATGATGTCATTAAGAAGTGTTTGATCTTCACGAATTTCTTTAAAACGTGTTTGAATTGGCTCAATCATGCTGACAACAGCTGCTGCGGTGTCTTTTTTCAAATGGCCATACATTTTGTCTTCGTATTCAGGGACTAACTCTTCAATTGAGCGCTTAGTTGCCACACTTAGTAGTGTAAGTAAATTAGATACACCTGGCTTTTCTTTGCGATCAAAGTAAATACGCGCTTGCTCGTCAGAATCGGTAACTGCTTTTTTAAGCTTTTTCTCAATCTTTTTCGGCTCGTCTAACATCATAATAAAGCCATTTGGATTTTCATCTGACTTAGACATTTTCTTCAGTGGATCTTGCAGGCTCATTACTCGCGCACCAAATTCTGGAATATACGGTTCTGGCAGCGTAAAAATATCGCCGTAAACATTATTAAAGCGAGTTGCAATATCACGCGTTAGTTCAAGGTGCTGTTTTTGATCTTCACCTACAGGTACTTTGTCTGCTTGGTACAGTAAAATATCAGCCGCTTGCAAAGCCGGATAAGCAAATAACCCCACATTAATATTATTAGCATGCGTTGCCGACTTATCTTTAAACTGGGTCATGCGATTAAGCTCACCCATTTGCGCATAACAGTTTAATACCCAGCCAAGTTGCGCATGCTCAGGTACCTGAGATTGTACAAATAACGCCGCTTTTTCTGGGTTAATACCGCATGCCGTATATAACGCAACGCCATCGAGTACACGAGCACGCAATAATTCAGGGTCTTGGCGTACGGTAATTGCATGCAAGTCTGCAAGCATAAAGTAGCTATCATATTCTTCCTGTAGCTTAACCCACTGGTTAATAGCGCCAACATAGTTGCCTATTGTCATACCACCGGTTGGCTGCATGCCACTTAATACTACTGGTTTACTCATGATTTTCCTTTATTTTTACTTAATTAAATATGCTTAACGCTGTGTTAGTGTCGGTATTATAGCTAAGAAGTTATCGCATAGGTACTGCGGATTATAATCCGCTAACTGCTCTCCCTGATGATACCCATAAGTAAGCGCTATCACGTCAATGTTAGCGGCTTGCGCTGCGAGTATGTCACTCTTTGAATCACCAATCATAATCGCTTTATCAGGCGTTATATTTAATGCATCGCAAGCAAATAATAGCGGCTCAGGTGACGGTTTTTTTGCCATGTCATCACCGCAAACAATCACTTCAAAATGACTGCGAATAGCGAGCTTATCTAAAAGCATTTCAGTAAAGCGGCGTGCTTTATTAGTAATAAGTGCTTTAGGCATACCACTGAGAGCAGCAAGACCAGTTTCAACATGCTGATATAACACACTGTATTCACCGACCTGCTCACTGTAATGTTGATAAAACAGGTTGGTAGCTCGTTCGCTTAAAGCCTCATCGAGATGCTCACTAATTTGCATATCGCCGCAAAGAGCTCGTTTAACTAACACCTCAATGCCATTACCTACCCAGCTTTCAACTAATCGCTGACTGACAATTGGAAACGCTAAATCGCTAAGTGTTAAATTTAAAGCCATATACAAGTCGTACACGCTATCAACTAGGGTGCCGTCTAAGTCAAAAAACGCTGCATCATATTTCATTATTTAACACTTTCTAATTGCTGACGCATCTCATCAATCACCGTTTTATAATCAGGCTGATTAAAAATAGCTGAGCCTGCAACAAACATATCGGCTCCCGCTTCAGCCGCCGCGGCTATGTTATCTACTTTAATACCACCATCTACTTCTAAACGAATATCACGTCCAGATTCAACAATGCGTTGTTTTGCCTCTCGCAGTTTCTCGAGTGTTTGTGGAATAAAACTTTGCCCACCAAACCCAGGATTTACTGACATTAATAAGATCACATCTACTTTATCCATTACGTGATCGAGGTAGCTTAAACTTGTTGCAGGGTTGAACACTAAGCCTGCTTGACAACCTTTATCTTTTATCAATTGCAAAGTACGGTCAATATGCTCACTCGCCTCTGGATGGAAGGTAATAATTGATGCACCCGCCTCGGCAAATTGTGGAATTAAGCTATCTACCGGTTTTACCATTAAATGCACATCAATCGGGGCTTTAATCCCGTAGTCGCGAAGTGCTTTACATACCATTGGGCCAATCGTTAAGTTAGGTACGTAATGGTTATCCATTACATCAAAATGAACGACATCAGCACCAGCGGCTAACACTTTGTCAACATCTTCGCCTAATCGTGCAAAGTCTGCAGATAATATTGAGGGCGCTATTAAGTATTTTTGTTCACAGTTGAGCATCGCTAATCCGTTAATGAATAATTTATGCCGTTAATGTAACTTAATTAGCGAAGTTACCCAAGTAGCACCTTTAAAATAGCGCCAAATAAGTAATGTTAAAGCCTTATTGTGGCTATTCATGAAAAAGAATAACCTGCTGAGGGTGTAGGCTTTATAATTAAAAAAAGAATCAGTTTTTAAGCGGGGGCCACTCAGTATTTAAAACACAATACAAATAAACAATAACAAAAATAAAAATAAAGTGTATTATTTAAGCAGTTTTTGTTATGCTGGGCAAAGAACTAAATTATTAGGTTTATATTATGCGTGCTTTTAAAATTGGATTATTAATCACGTCGGTAAGTGTTATTATTGGAGCAACATCGCTTTGCTCAAATACTGAGCAAGATTTAAGCTCTGCCAACATTTGTCTTCATAAAGAGCAAACCAACGCTATTAATAATAGCGCAACCCGTTGCATTCAAATTGAAGAGGATTCGTCTTGGGCCTCTTGGTTAACAGGTGATAGCCGTAGCGCTCAGTTTCATTACTTAGACTTGCTAGAGTTGTTAACGGGTACTGATGACAAACACAAACCCTCTTCAATCAAGCCATTATTTTAATTAAATGCAGCACTTTTTTAGCGCGTTACAAAGCGTACTGGCTGCATTTTTTGGTGTTCAATCTGAAGATAAGCGCAAAACAGACTTTAAGTACCACTCTCCAATTACGCTGATAGCTATTGCCGTAGTACTGTTTGTATTATTTGTACTGGCTATTTATGCAACCGTGACTTCGGTGCTAAATACATAGCCATTAGCTCATCCACTTTATTTCGTGAACCGCCCTTTGGACTAATCGTACGTTTAACCTGAATTTTATCCAGTGATGCTTGACTGTAAATTTTGCGTGTCCACACGGTATCGTGGTTTGAAATAAGGACTGGCGTGTTATTCTCAAATGCCGCTTGCTCAGCCAAGTTAGCTAAATTAGCCTGATCATCTAAGTTAAATCCGCCTTTAGCGTAAGAGGTAAACGATGCGGTTTTACTTAATGGCACATAGGGCGGATCGCAGTATATCACCGCATTTTTAGGGACCAGTTTAAATACATCATCGTAGCCTAAGCAGGTAAATGTTGCTTTTTGTGCTTTGCTGGCAAAAAAGTACATTTCTTTTTCAGGAAAATAAGGCTTTTTATATTTACCAAAAGGCACATTAAAAATGCCCTTTAAGTTATAGCGACATAATCCGTTATAACCATGGCGGTTCATATATAAAAATAAAATAGCTCGCTCATACACATCGCTGCTTTGGTTAAACTGCACACGATAATCGTAATACGCATCTGGATGGTTATTTAAATCAACAAATAGTTTTTTTGCATCGCTAATAAACTCATCCGGCGAACGTTTAAGCTCTTTATATAAATTGATTAAATCAGCATTTATATCGTTAAGTACGTAGTGTTTAAAATTACTATTTAAAAACACTGAGCCCGCACCAACAAAAGGTTCAACCAAGGTATCTGCATGTTTACTTGCTTGATTTAGTCGCGCGTTAATATCTTCAACGAGGCTGTATTTTCCGCCTGCCCATTTAAGGAAGGCTCTACTCTTTTGCTGCATTGGCTCTTTACTTCAATTCGGTGTTGCGCGATTTTACACTAAAGTCACTGAGTTTACTGATCAACTCGTGCAATTTCTTGTTTTATTTTGCTAATTTTTTTATAGAAAGGTTTATTTTTTCTTACTCCAGCAGGGAGTGCTTGCAGTGCTTGTTTTGCCTCATTTAAGTTAGCAAAACTGCCTGTTGTTACCACCCACCACATTTTACCATTTCGCTTAGTTTGGTATGTATTGGTAATACTTTCTAGCTTATGTTCAGCAATAAACTCATTGCTTACCTGCTGCTGAGTTACGGCTAATAGCTGAATAACAAAATTATCTTCAGGTTGTTCCAGGTACCAGTTACTAGGTATTTTTACCATTTGGCTTTGCTGCTTTACCACCTCAGGTACGCTAATGACTTCTTCAACCGGCGGCGGTGCTGGCTTTTCTTGTTCAGTTAAAGTCGATGGCTCAGTTAAACTTCCTACAATTGCTGGCACGTCATTGTGGGCACGCTCATCTGTAGTTGGCTCTTTAGTTATAGGCTGTGGTGAGGTAAACAGGGTTGGTGATTTAGCCGGTTGTTGTTTATTTTGAATAGCTTGCTCGGTTGTAATAGCGGTTGTGAGGACTTGCTCATCGCTTTGACTATTAGCATTTTTCCACCATTGGGTCATATCAGCTTTGTATACAACGCCAATAATCAATAACATAATTATGAGTAATAGTGTGAGCAACTGTAAGCGCCAAGATACTTTGTCTTTTACTATAATATCAGCAACTTGTTCGCTAGGCTGCCAGGCTAATAAAAGACTTGGGTTACCTTGGGCTTCAACTAAAAAGGTTTTAAATACAGGGTCTTCATCATAAGGTAGCGCCGTGAAGTACCATCCCATTAGCTGCTTACTTTCAACCAAGTTTAATGGCTCTAAATGAATATTAACTGCCTCTTTAAACGGCAATTTAGACTGCGATGCAATCATAATGTAAAGCACATTGGGCGCACTTTTTGATAACAGCTCGAGCTCTGCAATTAGCTCATCAGATAAGTGCCTGCCGCCATCGATAACCCATAAACACGCGCCGCATTGTTGTTGCTTCGCTAATTGATAATAATTTTGTGATAAGCTCAGGTTGTGATCAATTAAAGGGCCATTAAAGCTTTGCTCTAATAATTGAGTCATCAATTGCACATCAGTCATCTGAGCGCCAACTTGCACAAACGCTTTATTAAAATCGTTATATTTATCAGTGATGAAGGTTTCAAGCAAATAGCTTTTACCTAAACCAGAAGTGCCCAACAAAACAATTAGGTTTTGACCATATTCAAATTGCAATGCGATTCTATCCACCAAAGCCGCACGGCTCGGTAAAATTTGTGACTGCATTTATTGCTCGATCAATGCTCTGACTTGCTCATCAGACACATCATCAACTAATGCACATTGACCAAATTCGGTGGGTAAAATGAATCTGATAGTCCCTTTTTTATTCTTTTTATCTTTTCGCATATGCAGTAAAAAGTGCTCACTGGTCATATCGCTAGGTATCTCGATTGGTAAGCTATATTGCGCTATTAATGTAGCAATACGCTCTACATCTTCTCGTGTTAAATCTTGGCGAGTATAAGCAAGCTTTGCAGCAAGCACCATACCTGTCGCGACCGCTTCTCCATGTAACCAGACACCGTAACCCATTTGCGCTTCAATAGCATGCGCAAACGTGTGCCCTAAATTTAACAACGCACGAAGGCCCTGCTCTTTTTCATCTTGTGCAACAATAAGCGCTTTAATTTCACAGCATCTGAAGATGATGTGCTGTAAACACGCCTCGTCTAATTGTTGTAATTTAGCGATGTTATGCTCTAGATAAGCAAACAGTTCAGTATCGTAAATCAAGCCATACTTAATAACTTCAGCCATACCTGCAGCAAACTCGCGTGTTGGTAAGGTATGCAACGAACGTGTGTCAATAAATACAGCTTGGGGTTGATAAAAAGCCCCAATCATATTTTTACCTAGCGGGTGATTAACCGCTGTTTTACCGCCAACTGAAGAATCAACTTGAGATAATAAAGTGGTTGGTATTTGGATAAATGGGACGCCACGCTGATAACAAGCAGCAACAAATCCAGTTAAATCACCTACAACGCCACCACCTAATGCAATTAAGCAGGTGTCACGGCCGCAATTATTCTCAAGTAGGAATGCCGATATTTTTTCAAACCAAGTGAGTGATTTATATTGCTCACCATCTGGAATAATAAAATGCAGTGGGTTTAGCTGTGCTAATGAATCAAGCAACTGTTGAAGGTACAACGGTGTAATCGTTTCATTAGTAATGATGATAGGCCGACAATCACCAATGTGATGGATTAGACGGCCTGTATCTTGAAGTGCAGATTGACCAATATAAATAGGATAACTTCGCTCGTCTAAATTAACAGTTAATTCAAGCATGCTGGGTTAGTCCTTTTTAATACTGGCTTTTAAAAATCCAATTTCTCGATGATTTGGTTAGCAACAACTTTCGCGCTCTGCTCATCAGTGCGTACAACAAAATCAGCTACTTCTTTATATAATGGTTCACGCTCTTCTGCTAAGCGCTCAAGTACATCACGAGGTGCTTCTTCTGTTTGCAATAATGGGCGACGCTTGTCGCGTTGCGTACGTGCAACTTGCTTTTCAATCGGTGTCTCTAAGTATACAACAATACCGCGAGCCGAAAGCTTGTTTCGAACTTCTTTACTCATTACAGAACCACCACCGGTTGCAAGTACAATACCTTGCATTTCGGTTAAGTCACCAATAACAGATTCTTCACGAAGTCTAAAGCCTTCTTCACCTTCAAGATCGAATACCCAGGCAATATCTGCGCCCGTGCGACGTTCGATTTCTTGATCAGAATCAACAAATTCAAGGTGTAATTGGTCAGCGATGTGACGACCAATCGTGCTTTTGCCAGCCCCCATGGGGCCAACTAGAAATATATTACGTTTCTCAGCCATATCTTTTAGTACAAACGAACTCTAAAATTTGAAATAAAACCCCGCCTAACGACCTGGCCCCAAAATTAAGAAAGGGATTATCTCAGTAATCGGTCGGGTATTTCAAGTCAATTAGGATAAAAAGCCATATAACGAGCAATTAAACTAAATAATTACCCACTGGTTAACAAAAAAGCACCTTATTATAGGCAAGTTTATCTTCTAGGGTTAAAATTTATGCAATTAAGGTTACTACATTGTTGCTTCATGAAAGCTTTTGCATGGTAACTTTACAAGAGCCTGAATTACAAACAACATAAACGCAGCCTTAAATACATCCGCAGTACAGTACATGATCAAAATTATATACTGTCTTATTGTACATTTATAGGGAGTGTTCACACCACGATAACTAAATTACATACCCATACTATCTAGGCTGGTATTCAACCTAGATAGCTTAAATATTTAGTCTATTTGGATTTTAGGTGTAACAAAAATCAGCAGTTCGCGCTTTTCATTGAACTCGCTTGTGCTTTTAAATAGTCTTCCTACGTAAGGAAGGTCGCCCAATAAAGGTACTTTTTTGGTCGAATTAATAATTTGCTGTTGGAAAATACCACCCAACACTACCGTTTGTCCATTCTCAACGAGTACTTGAGTCTCAATTTGTTGCGTATCGATGGCAACCGCTGGGCCTGTACCTGTTTGAACCGTATCCCCTCGGGTATCTTGAGTAATGATTAAATTTAAAATAACTTTGTTATCGGGTGTGATATGAGGTGTCACTTCTAGGCTTAGTACCGCCTTTTTAAAACTTACGGTTGTTGCACCACTTGAAGCTGACTCCACATACGGGATCTCAGTACCTTGTTCAATACGCGCTTTTTGCTGATTAGCAGCAGTAATGCGTGGGCTTGCAATGATTTCACCTTTGTTTTCTTCTTCAAGGGCGGTTAATTCTAAATCAATTAATGTTCCGTTAGCCAATTTAGCAATGTGCATACCTATACTTGCCGATGGATTCGCCACTGGTAAATTAACGTTAAGTCGATCAGAAAGACTAGGAATATTACCATTAGAAATCGTTTCAGCTCCTTCTAATGTGCCAGAAACACCGTCTGAGCCTTGCTGATCACTAAACCCCCAACGAACCCCCAAGTCTTCAGTTACGTTGTCACGTACGGTTACCATACGCGCTTCAATAACTACTTGTTTAACTGGTATATCTAAAGTTTCGACCATACGACGAACACTTTCAATACTTTTTGCAGTGTCTTTCATTAATAACGTATTGGTACGTTGATCAACAGACACGCTCCCTCTGGCTGTAATAATACTATTGGTATCTGTTTTTAATAAGTCGGCAAAGTCTTCTGCTTTTGCATAATTTAAGCGGATGTATTCACTGTAAAGTGGCTCTAAATCCTCAACTTGCTGTTTAGCTTTTAACTCTTTTGCTTCACGGGCAGCCAGCTCTTCAGATGGTGCAACCATTAAAATAGAACCGTCCATGCGTTTGTCTAAGCCTTTTATTCTAAGCACGACATCTAACGCCTGATCCCACGGAACCCCATCAAGGCGAAGAGTAATATTGCCTGTCACTGAGTCGCTTGTTACCAAGTTAAAATCATTGTAACCGGCAATAATCTGTAATACAGCACGAACAGAGATATCTTGAAAATTAAGCGTCATAGGACGACCCAAGTACTCTTTACCACCATCTAAGTAGGCATTTTGCGTTTCATCTTTCTCAACCGTTAAGGTAAAAATATTCTCAATTTGCTGATAGGTATAGGCAAATGCAGTGTTTGGTTCAATCACTAAACGTGTAAGGTTATCTTCTTTAAACGTTTCAATACTGCTCACCACAGTACCAAAATCAAGTACATCTAATTCATACAATAAATCATCTAAAATATCGGTATGATGAAACTCGGCAATGATTTTTCCACCGCTTTCATGCACCTCTACAGCTGCCTGAGTATCTTGTAGATAAACAAGTACTTTCGCTTCACCTTTTTCTCCACGTCGAAAATCAATTGCTTGAATACCGTTAATATAATTAGACGTGTAAGCAGGCTCATCTTCGCTGGTTGTTAAAATTTGCTCTGTAAGTGGGTTATCTGAAATTCTAATAGAAACTAAATTATTGTTTACTTCAGTCTCATAAATTTTTAATCGGTCCAAGTTAATGGTCACTTTTAAACCCGCACTGGTCATCATACTCGTGATGTTACTGATACCAGCTTGGTTGATAGCGATATTCGTCAACCCTTCATCTAATTCTACCCCATCAAATAGTAGCTCTATTCTTGCAGGGCTATTAAAAACTTGTACTGCTGGTTGCTGCTGCAACTCTTCATCAAAAACTAGCTGTAATTCGGTTTCACCTTTAAGCAATGGATTATATCGAACGTCATAGAGTAAAGGGGCTGCACTTACGGCTTTTGTCATTAGTAGTAAAAAAACAAACAATAAAGCAGATAAAATACGATGATGCGAACACTCACCTTTATGCATATAGGGTATACCTTTTTTCTTATTAATTTGCGCCATTGGTTGCCGCCTCTAACATTTCTAATTTGGTCAAACGTTCTTTCCAACAACCTGACCCATCAGGGATTAATTCTACTAATTCAATATAGTCACTATTAACACTGCTTACTTTTCCGTCATAGGTGCCTAAGTAGCTTCCTATTGTTACTCGGTGCAAGGTGTCATCAGCAGCTGTAATGAGCGCCCATGTTTTGCCGTTCGATCCTATTGTGCCCCTCATTGCTAAATTATCTAATGGGTACTTCTCCAGTGGCTGACGAACACGCTCTGGGTCTGGGTGAAGACAGTTTTTAACTTGTGTTAGCTTGTTTTGAATAATTTCTGGTTCTGGTGCTACAAAAGGGCTACGTAAGTCTTTGGCGTTATATTCAAAGTGCTCAAACTTAACTAGCTCAGGTATTTTTTCAATACGTGCCGTGGTATTTGCTTTAACCTGATCAATAAATTCTTTTTGCTCCGATGTATCCTCGTTACAGCCACTGAGCAGCAACATCGCGGTGGTTAAAAAGAGAAGCTGCTTCATCATCTCACCCCCTCTTCATAACGGTAAGTTTTTGCTACTACACTGAATGTTAGCTGCTTTTCGCCAGATGATAAAATAGAAAAGTCATGTAAACTGACAATTCTTGGTAGTTGAGCCACTTTCCCTACAAATTCGCCAAACTCATGATAAGTACCTACCACCTCAATTTTAATTGGCAACTCGGTATAAAACTCTTTTTCAACTTCTGGCAACCAACCAATTTTTAAAAATGTTAACCCGCTGGTTGTACCCACATAAGAAAGGTCGTCCAATAATCCTGGCGTCTCATTTGAAGTAGGTAGGCGTTTTAATAATTGAGAGAATTTATCTTCCATCTCAACCATTTGCTCACGATAAATATCAAGCTTACTGGCAACTGCATATTTAGTTCGGTAGGTTGTGCGTAACTCAATTTCCTTAGCAACGGCATTGTGGTAGCTGTCTATTTCATCCGACACTAATAAACTGTAGCTAAAAAACAACACCAAACAAGCTACAAAAGTTACGCATATTGCTTTTACAATAACGGGCCACTCACCGATGTTATCGAGCTCGATTTCATTCCAATCGATTTCTGTAAACGATTTAAAATCAAGGTTCATTGCGTACCTCACCTATTTTGCCAAATGGTTTTACGTAAAACTCCATATTAAAATCGCTGAGTAAACGTGAAGATTGATCGCCGGCAACAATACCTTGCATAGTCGGGCGCTCTAATAAGTAAGAGCTTTGTACCTGTCTGAGCATAGTAGATAAACGATTATTAGACTCACTTTTGCCTAACACTTGAATTTGATTACCTTTGCGCTCCAGCTTGGTTAAATAAACCCCTGCAGGCACTATTTTTGCCACTTCATCCATTATTTGGGTGCCTAAATTACGGCTACTTTGTAACTCTTCAATTAAACGCATACGTTGTTGTAAGTTTTCTTTTTTCTTGTCTAAATCACGTATGTCGCGAATTTTATTGTCGAGCGTTGTAATTTCTGAACTAAGATAATTATTTTTTAACGTTTGCCCTTCTTTTAGAGCACCATAAAACACACTCAGCATATACATACCAGCAAAACAGACGATAACCACAGCCATAAGAAGTGTTATAAATTTCTTTTTAGACTGCTCACGCTGTAGCTCACGCCAAGGTAATAAATTTATATGTGGCATGATGAAAAGCTCCTCAACGCCAGGCCAGTCGCAATTGCAAATTGAGTGCGGTGGCGCTGTATTATATTACGATCAACTCTAGGGGATATTTCCATCTTATCAAATGGTTCAACAACAACTGTGTGTATTCCTAATTCTTCAATCAGCAATCTATCAATGCCTTTAATCATCGCTGAGCCGCCCGTCAATACAATATAGTCCAATTGTTCTTTACCTGTGGTAGTTAAAAACATTTGAACAGCACGACGAACCTGCTGGAGTAACGATGTTTGAAAAGGAGCTAACACTTCAAATGTATAGTTTGGAGGTAAATCACCGGTTGTTTTGCCAATTTCAGCTTCATCAAAGCCTTTGTTGTAGTAAGCAACGATACTATTTGTGTAATGGTCGCCACCAAATACTTGGTCACGGGTATAAATTGTCTCACCAGATTGCACTACACTCACCAAGGTGAGTACAGCACCAATATCAACCACTGCAACTGTTTTGTCATATGCATCTGATGGTAACTGTTGGTAGTAAACATCCATAGCGCGACTTAGTGCATAGCTTTCAACGTCCACTACTTTTGCGGTTAAATTCGCAGCACTTAACGCACCGACTCTGGCTTCAACGCTTTCGGTTCTAGCGGCAGAGAGCAGTACATTTATTTTGCTCGGGTCAGCACTATTTATAGAGAGCTTTTCAAAATCAAGACTCACTTCATCTAGTGGGTAAGGAATTAAGCTGTCGGCTTCAATTTCAATCTGCGACTCTAATTCAGCGTCGCTTAAGGAAACATCCATAAAAATAACTTTGGTAATCACGGTTTGCCCAGAGACGGCAACAGACGCGAATTTTAGCGACTTTGGTAGCTTTCGTTTTAACTTGATTATCACATTACCAATTGCTTCAATATCTTGAATATTACGCTCGCTCATGGCGCCTTTTGGCATAGGTTCAATTGCAAGTGCTTCTAGTCGAAGCCCAGTTTCTGTTTCACTTAAAAGTACGGCCTTGATAGAGTGCGATCCAATATCAATACCTACCATCATTGGTGATGGTTTTTTTATTAGTTGACTTAGCATGTTTGCAACTTTGCCTTTGCTTTAATAATAAACAAGTTATAATTTATATCTTAAAAAATATTATTCAATTTTTAATCAATATATACTAGCAGTCTCAACCTGTAATTGGGAGTCCGTTTAGGGAAATATCAGTGATTTTATTAAAAAGAACTTTACAATTTTTGATCCTTTGTGCATTACTTGCACTAATTACATTGCTCAGCCTTTATTACTACGTTAAATCCGATATTCCCAGCGTGCAAGTTTTAAAAAACGTGCAATTACAAACGCCTATGCAAGTATTTACTAAAGATGGGCTTTTAATCAACCAATTTGGTGAAAAAAGACGGATCCCTGTAACTATAGACCAAATTCCCCGGCCTTTATTGCAGGCTTTTTTGGCAACTGAAGATAACCGCTTTTACGATCATATCGGTATTGATCCAATTGGTATTGTGCGCTCAGCACTAGTACTTATTTCTACTGGTGAGAAAAAGCAAGGTGCCAGTACTATTACCATGCAATTAGCTCGTAACTTCTTTTTAACACGAGAAAAAGCCTACATTCGTAAAGTAAAAGAAATATTTATTGCCATTCATATCGAAAACCTCCTCTCAAAAGATGAAATATTTGAGCTTTACCTAAATAAAATCGAATTAGGAAATCGTGCCTTTGGTATTGGTGCTGCGGCTCAAGTTTATTATGGTAAAGAACTAAAAGAGTTAACTCTTGCGCAAATGGCAATGATTGCTGGTTTACCAAAAGCTCCTTCAGCACTTAATCCTATTCGTAATCCAGAACGTGCTAAAGCAAGAAGAAATGTGGTGTTAGGAAGAATGCTTGAAGAGAAGTATATTTCAAGAGCGCAGTATAATGAAGCCACTAACCAACCAATTACCGCGTATTTTCATGGAGCTGAAATTGACTTATATGCGCCGTACATTTCAGAAATGGTACGAGCAGAAATGGTGTCACGCTACGGTATAGATAAAGCCTATAACTCAGGGTTTAAAGTGTACACTTCTGTTGAATCAGATGTTCAAAAAGCAGCACAAACAGCTCTAGTTAATAACCTACATGCCTACGATATGCGCCATGGCTTTAGAGGCCCTGAAGCCATATTGTGGGATCCGCAAACAGAGCCGCCATTAACGCAGTCGAAATTATTAAATACTTTAAAAGCTGTTAATGAATTTGGCCCTTTAAAAACGGCTGCGGTGTTAAGCGTGAGCGATAAAAGCGCTGAAGTTATACTTAAAAGCGGCGAGCGCACAACCCTTACTTGGGATAACCTAAAATGGGCACGTAAGTTTATTACACGCTATCGCCAAAGCTTTGCGCCTGAAACAGCAAGCGATATATTAACCCCAGGCATGCAAATATGGCTGCGCAAAAATGACGATAATAGCTATATTTTAAGTCAAATACCTGAAGCGGCGAGCGCCATTGTTTCTTTAGACCCACAAGACGGGCGCATAAAAGCCATTGTTGGTGGATATAGTTTTGAACAAAGCCAATACAACCGAGCTGTACAAGCTAAACGCCAAGTAGGCTCAAATATTAAGCCGTTTATATATTCAGCTGCGCTTGAAAAAGGCTACACACTAGCGTCAATTTTAAATGATGCTCCTATAAATCAATGGGATAAGAGCCAAGGCGTTGCATGGCGACCAAAAAACAGCCCAGCTATTTATAATGGTCCAATTCGCATTCGTCGTGCTTTAGCCCAATCTAAGAATGTAATTTCCGTACGCTTATTAAGGGGCGTTGGACTGCAAAGAACAGCCGATCATTTATTAAAATTTGGTTTTGACGATAAAGATATAAATCGTAGTGAGTCACTGGCATTAGGCAGTGCATCCATTACGCCGCTTGAATTAGCTCGTGGGATGAGTGCTTTTGCTAATGGCGGTCACCTAATTGAGCCGTACTTTATTTCACAAATCCAAGATGCAATGGGTAATACGTTATTTAAAACCAATCCCACCATTATTTGTGATGATGAAACGACAACACCTAGCTCGCTAATGCTAGGTGAGCAAGTAGCACCAAATTGTGCGCCGCAGATCATCTCTAAACAAAATGCATTTTTAATTGCCAGCGCAATGAATAGTGCTATTTGGGGTGGCGGTAGCTGGTCACATAAAACCGGTTGGAGTGGAACAGGCTGGCGTGCACAAGCGCTAAAACGTCGCGATCTTTCTGGTAAAACAGGCACGACTAATGATTCTGTAGATACTTGGTTTAGTGGCTTTAACCGCGATGTGATGACATCAGTTTGGGTTGGCTTTGATAACCCAGGTAATACACTGGGACGCTCAACCTACAATAACAACTTAGGAAGTGGTCAAATATCAGGTGCTGAGTCAGGCGCAAAAACAGCTCAGCCTGCATGGGTTGATTTTATGCGCGCTGCACTGGATGGTAAACCTGCTGCGCCGATCGAACCACCTGAAGGCTTAGTTTCTATTCGTATTGATTTAGAAACCGGGTTATTAAGTCATAAAAACGATTACACCAGCCGTTTTGAATACTTTGAAAAAGGCACCGCTCCTACCAAGTATGTATTATCACAACCAAATGATATATTTGAAGAAAACACTAAAACTGAAGAAGAGCTATTTTAAATATAGTGAACAATGAAAAGGCCGCTAATTAGCGGCCTTTTTGATGGTCTAACTAATATTTTGTACCAGCCAGTATAAGTCAGAGTGAACGCCAGCAGCAGTCACTTCTTTACCCGCACCGGGGCCTTGTATCACTAATGCGTTTTGGTTATACCACTGGGTATTAATCACAAAAATATTATCGCCAGGGGTCAAATTCGCAACCGCTTCGCTTTTTGGTACATAGGCAATCCCTACCTTAGCGTTTAGCGTGTTGTTTTCAAACTCTAATAACCCGGTGTAGCACAGTGCAGCATTTTGTTGCTGAGCCGCTTGCGCATGCTGCTCAATAAACGCATCTAAACGAGCCTTGTTATCAATAAAGTCATTCCAGCTGCCAGCACTTAACTCATCGGGCATCAATGCGGATAAAGAAATGTCATCAAGTTCCAATTCAATACCTAATTCACGCGCTAAAATAAGCAACTTACGTTGCATATCTCGTCCAGATAAGTCTTCTCGAGGATCAGGCTCTGTGAACCCCAAAGCTTGCGCTTCTAGAACTAAATCTGAAAACGCTTTACTGCCATCATACATACTGCATAACCATGACAGCGTGCCTGAAAATACGCCTTCTATTCGCGTTATTTTATCGCCACTATTTTGTAAATCAGCCAAGGCAAAATTAATCGGTAGTCCGGCCCCTACACTTGCATTATAACGCCAATGTAAGCCACGTTGAGCAAGGCTTTCACGTAGTGTTTGATACCACGAAAGCGATGCGGTTCCCGCGTATTTATTAGCACTAATTAGATGGCAGTTTAATTCAACTAACTTACTATAAAGCTGACTAAAATATTCACTTGCGGTCATGTCGATCACTATTTTATGTTCATACTCAAGAGTATCTATGTATGACAATAAATCGGCTTGTTTATAGGAGCTTGCATGGTTTTCCCATTGAAGTTGCCAGCTTTCACAGTCTAACCCATTAGCATTCACCAGCATCTGCTCTGAGCGTAAAAGCGCTACTAACTTGACGTTAAAATCAGTTGATAAGCGTGCTAGTTGAGCAGGTAATTGGCGCATAAACTCAGCACCTACATTACCAAGTCCTGCAATAATTATAGCTATTTCTTGTGCTTTATTAATGAGCTTGTCATGTAACAGGCTCAGCACATCACTTTCAAGTACTTGATCGGTTAATAGTAACGTATATCCCTCACCGTAATGGGTAAACCGAGGCTGGATAGATTGTGTTTGTAATAAGGCTTCACTTTGCTTACCAAGCGGCGCTACCTCTTGATCAGGTGCAATAATCGCCACCCCATTTAAGTTTGACTCACTAATATTGGCGCGGCCAGCAAAATAATTAGCCACCTGATGTGTCGCTGACGCAGGGACTAGTAAGTAGATTTCGCCTTCGTGTTCAAAGTGATGCAAACTATGCTGAATAAGTTGGCTAACATGTGCTACTTCGCCTTCACTCAGATCATCAACAATGAGTAAATCCACATTATTTACTGTGGTTAAAAAGCGTTTTTGTTTACTCATTCCTAGTTTAACTATTTCGGTATGACTGCCTTGAGGATCGTAACTACTGCGAACAACTAATTCTATATCGGTATCTTTTAATGGCGATAATGTTTTAGCGTGTAATACTGGATTACCTAACCTCGCTAATAAATTAGCTTGATCACGGCACACTCGCGCATACTTAACCGCATTAGCAACCTTACGCGGATCAGTACTAAAAACACCTTGAGTGTCAGTCCAAATAGAGACTTTTTTAGCATTGCAATACCGCGCTAATAAAGTGGCACTGTAATCACTGCCATTTCGCCCTAAGGTCACTGTTTCACCATGTAAATCAGCCGCAATAAACCCCGTAACTACATTAATTTTACTCGTCTGTATGGCTTTTAAGCACTGCTGCTGATTATTAGCATGCTGCAGCTGTCCGGCATCTAACGTAAATAACTGCCTAGCGTCATGGGCACAAGCGCTAACGTTAAGCTGTTCTAAGTAAGCGCTTAGTAACCTTGCAGACCACAATTCACCATGTGCTAATAACGCAGCTTCAGCTAATGTCCCTTGCTTAGCCTGCTTGGTAATAATACTGAGCTCAGTTTCAAGTAAATCAAGCGCATGGTGCTTAGCGTTAGCTATTAATAATTGCTCAATCAGAGCTATTTGATGGTTACTCAATAGCAATACAATATCAGCAATAGCTTGAGTGTCTTGCTGTTGATAGCTTTGCCACAGTTTAACTAAGGTATCGGTGGTTTTACCGGCGGCCGATACCACCACACAATCCCCAGCGTGAGCGTGAGTTAAAATAATATTTGCGACACTTTTAAAGCGATCCGCTGAGCTTAAACTCGAACCACCAAATTTATGAACCTGATTTACCATATTAATACCGACTCGCATTTATGTTTTGTATTTTGAAGAATGGTATGCACTACCATAACGCCGGATGCGCCGCGTTTAACTTTGCTGAACCAAATGATTCACTAGCACCACTTTTTGCCGATAGGCCGGGATCGGCGTGCCCTGGGCGCACCAAATTAAATACCCTGTCTAAGTCAGCGAGTAAATCATTTACATCTTCAATACCCACCGAGATACGAATAAGCGTGTCGCCTACTCCGGCTTCTGCACGCGCGGTTGCGTCCATGCCGGCGTGGGTCATAGTCGCAGGGTGACAAATCAAACTTTCTACTCCACCTAATGATTCCGCTAAGCTAAATTCATTTAAGCGCGTTAAAAACGCTGCAGCATCGTTTATATCGCCTTTTATATCAAAACTAACCATAGCACCAAAGCCAAGCTGCTGCGCCTTAGCTAGCGCATGTTGAGAGTGTGATTCAAGACCTGGGTAGTAAACTTGGGCAACAAACTGAGAGCGTTCTAAATACTGTGCAATGGCGAGTGCATTTTCTTGGTGTTGCCTTAAACGCACGTTTAAAGTACGTAAGCCTCTGAGAGTTAAATAGCTATCAAATGGCGCGCCGGTGATGCCAATGTTATTTGCCCACCACGCTAACTCTTCACCTAACTCAGCAGTCGCTGCGATAACCGCGCCACCAACAACGTCTGAATGGCCATTGATATATTTTGTGGTTGAGTGCACCACAATATCAGCGCCAAACTTAATCGGGTTTTGTAATGCTGGCGATAAAAACGTGTTGTCGGCGGCAACCAGTGCACCACACTGTTTAGCTGTATCAGTTACTGCTTTAATATCTGTTAAGCGTAAAATAGGATTGCTAGGTGTTTCAATCCAAATCAGCTTAGGTTTAATAGCAAAGATGCGTGTCAAACTGTCGCTTTTGGTAAAATCGACCACTTCTAGTTTTAATAAGCCGCGCTTTTCTAGCGAAGTAAATAAGCGATAGCTGCCCCCATAACAGTCATGAGGGATCACTAACGTATCGTCACTATTAAGTAATTGTGTTGTTAGGTGAACGGCTGCCATGCCTGTTGCGGTAATAATGCCTTTAGCGCCACCTTCAAGCTCCGTGAGCGCCTCAGCCAAAATGTCACGATTAGGGTTACCACTACGGCCATAATCATATTGGCGCTTTGTATCAAAGTCAGCAAATGAGTAAGTTGTTGATAAATAAAGCGGTGGAACAACCGCACCATGATGCTTGTCGGCTTCTATTCCACTACGAACAGCAATTGTTGCCTTATTTTTTTCACTCATTTTCGCTACCTTTACTGATTTGGATGTTTAGACGTCTAAAAGGTAGCGCATGCAATTTAAGATGTCAAAACATTTAAATGTCTAGATAGCTAAATAACTAGTATTTGACTATCTTTTTTAAACCGATAGAATTTCACGCATATTTACACGCTTTGATGCTGTGTGAGCAATTTATAATCTGAGGCAACGATACATCTTATGGCTAAATGGAATGGTGAATATATTCACCCATACGCAGAACACGGGAAAAAATCCGAACAAGTAAAGAAGATCACCGTTTCGATCCCGCTAAATGTATTAAAAGTATTAACTGATGAACGTACTCGTCGTCAAATAAACAACTTACGTCATGCAACAAATAGCGAGCTTTTATGCGAAGCGTTTTTGCATGCGTTTACCGGGCAACCGCTGCCTAATGATGATGATTTGCGTAAAGATAACGCAGAAAAAGTACCTGAAGAAGTAAAGAAAATAATGCAAGAAATGGGACTAGAAGTGCCTATTTTAAATGAAGACTAGAAGGGTCTTTATACAAAAAACCTCAGCAAATGCTGAGGTTTTTTTTGCGCTAATTTACACGTAACAATTACGCCATGTAGTTTTCTGGCATATCAATTTGTGCCACACCAGAGTCTACCGCCGCCTGCGCAACCGCTTTAGCTATACGTGGTAACAAACGTGGATCCATTGGTTTTGGTATAATATATTTAGCACCAAACTCTAATTTGTCGATGCCTGCGGCAGTAAGCACTTCAGTCGGCACGGGCTCTTTAGCAATACTGCGAATTGCTTCCACAGCAGCAATTTTCATCTCGTCGTTTATTTCACTGGCACGTACATCTAACGCACCACGGAAAATAAACGGAAAACACAATACGTTATTAACTTGATTCGGATAATCAGAGCGACCTGTAGCCATAATTAAATCGTTACGTGCAGCGTGTGCTAATTGCGGATCGATTTCAGGATCGGGGTTTGAACAAGCAAATACCACGGGTCTATCAGCCATTAATTTTAAATCTTCAGGGGCTAATAAATTAGGGCCCGATACACCCACAAACACATCGGCATCTTCAATTACATCTTGTAAAGTACGTTTATCGGTATTGTTTGCAAATAATTGCTTATATTCATTCAAGTCATCACGACGCGTATGAATAACTCCTTTGCGATCTAACATATAAATATGTTCACGCAACGCGCCACACTTAATTAAAAGCTCCATACAGGCAACAGCTGCAGCGCCGGCACCTAAACATACAATAATTGCATCTTCAATTGCTTTGCCCTGTACTTCCAGCGCGTTTAGCATACCCGCAGCCGTTACAATAGCCGTACCATGCTGATCATCATGAAAAACAGGAATGCTACAACGCTCTATAAGCGCTTTTTCTATTTCAAAACACTCTGGCGCTTTAATATCTTCTAAATTAATTCCACCAAAGGTGTCGGCAATATTAGCCACCGTGTTAATAAAGTCTTCGGTAGTACGGTGCTTAACTTCAATATCTATAGAGTCTAACCCTGCAAAACGCTTAAATAGTAGCGCTTTACCTTCCATAACGGGTTTTGAAGCGAGTGGACCTAAATTACCTAAGCCTAAAATTGCGGTGCCGTTAGTAATAACCGCAACCATATTTCCTTTACCAGTATATTTGTAGGCATTTGCTGGATCAGCGGCAATTTCACGAACAGGTTCTGCGACACCAGGGCTGTATGCGAGCGCGAGGTCTTTAACCGTCTCAGCGGGCTTGGTCAGCTCAATACTGATTTTACCTGGAACGGGATGGGCATGGTAATGTAGTGCTTGTTCACGAAAATCTGACATAACGCGATTATATCCTGCAATTTAAGTTAAAGTGAGAGGTAGTTTTAATCTACGATACCTTTATTATTTTTAAATTCCAAGCAATATCAGGTCTATCCTGTTATATGCTAGAACTGTTAATTTTAAGTGATTTATCAGCAACTTCCCTAGATTATCCTGACATTTTTAAAATATAAATTCGTCATAAAAATGAAAAACACAGGTACTTTTTGCCCTTGTTCTATTTTTATAAAGCGTATTTTTTAGTCTTAAATTAAAATAGCGAAATACCGAATTTTATTTAACTTTAAACACAAATAACCTCACGTTACCTGCATTTGAGTACCATCTTAAAAGTTTAACAAATAAAAATATAGAGAATATTGGCTGTTTTGTCTGCAAATGTTTATGCATACTCAGAATAAGAACAGGAAATAGTTATGCAAAAAAAATAAATACAAAATTGCTAAGAAAGCAGATAGGAAAGTAAATTTTGACCACAAAAAAAGCACCCTAAGGTGCTTTTTTTACATAGAAACAAAAAATTATTTTTTGCTGCTAAGTGCACCGAAGCGCTTGTTGAAGCGATCAACACGGCCGCCAGTGTCTAAAATCTTTTGCTTACCAGTGTAAAACGGGTGACACGCAGAACATACGTCTAAGTGAATGTCTTTACACAGAGTAGAACGAGTTTCGAATTTGTTTCCGCATGAACAAGTTGCAGAAATTACTTCGTACTTAGGGTGAATACCTTCTTTCATAGGAACCTCTAGTTAAGGCCGCATCGCTCTCCAAACCCGAAGTCTGGCACCATACGTCGTTAAAACAAATTTATTGGTCGCGAATTTTATCCAACAACCCGCAAGCACACAAGCTTTAATTACCCTTTTTGCTAAAAAGTCGGCAAACACCTATTCATTACTGATTTGTCGGTAGGCTTTTAATGCTATTTTTAGTACATTAAACCATTACGTTAATTGGTTGAGTTGTTATGCATTTTGCTGAAGTTGCAATAAAAGTCCCCTTGCCTCGCACCTTTGATTATAAAGTGGATGAGCAATTAGTACCGCTGACTCAATTACAGCCTGGTATGCGCGCGTTAGTCCCTTTTGGCAATCAACGTAAAGTAGGGGTTATTCTTAGCTTAAAAGCGGATACAGCAGTCCCCGAAGGCAAAATAAAATCTATTATTGAAGTTATTGACGACTCACCGGTGTTATCTGCGCAGCATTTAGAGCTACTGAAGTTTACAGCGCGTTATTATTGCTATCCACTCGGTGAAACTATTCATATTGCATTGCCCAGTGCACTGCGCCAAGGTGAGTGCCCTGATAAAACCAGTATAAACATGGTGACATTAAGCGAAAAGGGGGCACTTTTACCGTCTTTAAAAGCTAAAACACAGCTTAATCTGCTTAAGCAATTATCAGCATCCGGTAAATCATCATTAACCGAACTCAAAGCCCTCGGGTTTAATAAAAAAACCATTGATACCCTTTTAGATAAAGAGCTAATAATTCAAACCATTGAACACGACAATCAATGGCAACATACCTCGCCAACGGTTGGCAGCAAACCTCGTTTGAATAAAGAGCAAGCCATTGCCTGCACTGCAATTAATCAAAGTACTGGGTTTAAGAGCTTTTTGCTAGAAGGTGTCACTGGCAGCGGAAAAACCGAAGTTTACCTACAATGCCTAGAAGAAGTATTAAAACGTGGCGAACAGGCGCTAGTGCTTGTTCCTGAAATAGGGCTAACGCCTCAAACGGTCAATCGTTTTAGACGTCGCTTTCCTGATACCCCTATTATGTTATGGCACTCGGCATTAACCGATAACGAACGTCTACAAACATGGCGCTTTTGTGAAAAAGGCAGTTGTGCCATTGTTATAGGCACCCGTTCGAGTATTTTTCTGCCATTTTTAAAGCTCGGGATGATTGTGGTTGATGAGGAGCATGATGCCTCATTTAAACAACAAGACACTTTACGCTATCATGCCCGTGATTTAGCTGCGTATCGTGCCTATCAGCATCAAATTCCACTTATTTTAGGTAGCGCCACGCCGGCATTAGAAACACTGCATAAAGCAATTAATAACAAATACCAGTTACTCACATTAAGTGAGCGCGCGCAAACCGCCACCGATAATCAGTTTAAGCTGCTCGACATGAAAGGTCAGCCTGATCGAGCCGGTATTGCGCATGCCAGTCTTGCAATAATGCGCCAGCACCTAAATAGAGGAAAGCAGGTGATGGTATTTTTAAATCGCCGTGGGTTTTCTCCTACCTTGATTTGTCATGAATGTGGTTGGTTGAGTGAATGTAGCCGATGCAGCACCAGTGCGACTTTCCATAAGGCAATAGGCCAAATGATTTGCCACCATTGTGGCGATCAATATCATGTACCGCATCAATGCCCTGACTGTGGCAGTACGCAAATATTTCCTAACGGCAAAGGCACCGAGCAAATAGAAGAGTTTTTAAGTAGTGAATTTGCAGACACCCCGATCAGCCGTATCGACCGTGACTCAACTCGGCGTAAAGGTAGCCTTGAAAAAGCACTGGATGAAATAAACCAAGGCGGCGCACGTATTTTAGTTGGTACGCAAATGCTGGCAAAAGGCCATCATTTTGCTGATGTTAGCCTAGTACTTATTTTAGATGTCGATAGTGGTTTGTATTCGTGTGACTTTAGGGCTACTGAGCATTTAGCACAATTAGTAACACAAGTTGCAGGACGCGCGGGACGTTCTGGCGAACCCGGTGAAGTATTATTACAAACGCACTTTCCTGAGCACCCCTTATTACAAGACTTAGTTAATAATGGCTATCAAGATTTTGCCCGCTTTGCACTCACTGAGCGAAGTGATGCACAGTTGCCACCTATTACAAGTATGGCAATTGTTCGCGCACAAGGGCATAACATAAAGCAAGTCGTCGACTTTCTAACGGATTTGGTTCCTGTCAATGGGGTATCTGGTATACAATTGCTCGGACCGATCCCCGCGCCTTTAGAAAAAATTGCGGGAATGTATCGTTTTCAATTACATATTCAAGCGCAAGATCGACGCATACTACATCAGTATCTCGCGCAAATGGTTGATTATCTCAGCACTAGCAAACTTGCACAAAAAGTTCGCTGGAGTTTAGACGTAGACCCTACAGACATGATTTAGGTAAGGCCACATATAACACCATGGCACAGCACGATTATATTAATAAAAAACCAAAAAATAGAAAAAACACTAAACAAGAGCCGGCAAAAAAACCCTTCCCGTTTTTGTTAATCATTATTGCCTTGTTACTAGTCGGTGGTTTTGCATACGGACTCTGGTTTGTTAAAAACAATGCCGATCCAGAGCTTGTTGAAAAGCAAGCAAATCCAACACCCGAAAAACAAGTAGAAATAGCTAAACCGCGGCCACCTAAATTTATTAAAGAAATTAAAGAGCATGAGATTCAGGTTGAAGTAAAAGAACTTGAACAAAAAGGTCCTTATGTCATGCAATGTGGTTCATTTAGAACCCATCAGCAAGCTGAAACCTTAAAAGCTAAAATAGCGTTTGCAGGATTAATTTCAGAAATCAAAAAAACCACAGGCAGCAATGGTATTTGGTACAAAGTGCGTTTAGGGCCTTATGAAACCAAGCGTCATGCAGAAAGTGACAAGAACAAACTTAAACGAATTAATATTGTCGGCTGCGGAATTTGGGGCTGGACTTGAATTTAAACCATTCACCCATATAACCTCTTCATAATCGTTTTTTACGCGCTGCCCCTTGCAGCGCGATGATGAGGAATAACATGACTACAATCGTAAGTGTACGCCGTGATGACAAAGTTGTTATTGGTGGTGACGGCCAAGTATCTCTTGGTAACACAGTAATGAAGGGCAATGCCCGAAAAGTTCGACGTCTTTATAATGGCAAAGTTATCGCTGGGTTTGCTGGCGGCACTGCTGATGCCTTTACTCTTTTCGAACGTTTTGAAAGCAAACTAGAAATGCACCAAGGTAACCTCACTAAAGCGGCTGTAGAAATGGCTAAAGATTGGCGTAGCGATCGTGCCCTGCGTAAACTTGAAGCTTTACTTGCTGTTGCTGATGAAACAGCTTCGCTAATTATTACCGGCAACGGTGACGTGGTGCAACCAGAAAACGACCTAATCGCAATTGGCAGCGGCGGTAACTTTGCGCAATCAGCTGCAACCGCCTTATTAGAAAATACCGACTTAAGTGCTCGTGAAATTGTAGAGAAAAGTCTAACAATTGCTGGCAACATCTGTGTATTTACGAATAACTTCCAAACTATCGAAGAATTGTAATAGGAACTCGCTATGTCTGATATGACCCCAAGAGAAATTGTTCATGAGCTAGACCAACATATTATTGGCCAAGCTAAAGCGAAAAAAGCGGTTGCTATTGCCCTTCGTAATCGCTGGCGCCGTATGCAGTTAAACGAAGACTTACGCGCAGAAGTAACGCCAAAAAACATCTTAATGATTGGCCCTACGGGTGTAGGTAAAACTGAGATTGCTCGTCGTTTAGCAAAGCTTGCCAACGCACCTTTTATTAAAGTTGAAGCCACTAAATTTACAGAAGTAGGTTATGTCGGCAAAGAAGTTGAAACTATCATCCGTGATTTAGTTGATGTTTCAATTAAAATGACACGAGAGCAACAAACTAAAAAGTTCAAACATCGCGCTGAAGAAGCGGCTGAAGAACGTATTTTAGATGTATTACTGCCTCCAGCGAAAGATCAATACGGTGAAGTTCAGCGCGATGAAAATTCATCGACACGCCAATCGTTTCGTAAAAAGTTACGCGAAGGCCAATTAGATGACAAAGAAATTGATATTGATTTAGCCCAAGCTCAACCTAATATTGAAATTATGGCTCCTCCTGGTATGGAAGAAATGACCAACCAGTTACAGGGAATGTTTCAAAACATGGGTGGTGATAAACGCACTAAGCGTAAGCTTAAAATTAAAGAAGCGTTTAAGTTACTTACTGAAGAAGAAGCCGGTAAACTGGTTAATCCTGAAGAATTAAAAGAACAGGCCATTTTTGCAGTAGAGCAAAACGGCATTGTGTTTATTGATGAAATAGACAAAATTTGTAAACGTGGTGAAGCCTCTGGCCCAGATGTAAGTCGTGAAGGTGTACAACGTGATTTACTTCCGCTTATTGAAGGCTCTACCGTTAATACCAAGCACGGCATGGTAAAAACTGACCACATGTTGTTTATTGCCTCAGGCGCATTCCAAATGTCTAAACCATCAGACATGATCCCTGAGTTACAAGGCCGTTTACCTATTCGTGTTGAACTTGAAGCACTCACAGCCGATGACTTTAAACGTATATTAACTGAGCCACACGCGTCACTTACTGAGCAACAACGCGAGCTACTCAAAACAGAACAAGTCGCTATTGAATTTAGCGACGACGCAATTGAGCGTATTGCTAAGGCAGCATGGCAAGTAAACGAAAAAACCGAAAATATCGGTGCGCGTCGCCTTCATACAGTTATGGAAAGGCTAATGGAAGAGATTTCATATGACGCTTCTGAAAAAGCGGGTTCAAGCCTTGTTATTGATGCCGCCTACGTTGAAAAACACTTAGGTGCGCTAGTTGAAGATGAAGACTTAAGTCGTTTTATTCTTTAATTGAAAACACAAACAGTTATACTAAAAGCCTCCAATATGGAGGCTTTTTTGTAAGCGAGATGACGATGAAACAAGTTACAAAAGTGCACTATCATAGTGTGAGTAAAAATTTAGATGTTTATTTTGATGATAACTCTGAAGTTATATTTAGCGCTGAGTTTTTACGGGTACACTCTCCCTCAGCAGAGGTTCAAGGCCATGGAACTGAGCCTATGAAGTTAGTACTAAATAAACAAGCAGTGGGAATTAAAACCATTACGCCAGTAGGGCATTACGCGTTACGTTTAGAGTTTGACGATGGCCATAATAGCGGGCTGTTCAGCTGGCAATATTTTGCTAAGTTACAAGCTGAACAAACGAGCTTATGGGATACGTATTTAGAACGTGTTAAACAACATGAAAACAACAAAGACAGCGTACCCATAAAGTTTGTCCCCTAGTATTTAGTCTGAACTTATACTCTGTGAATGAGAAAAAAGCGGCAATTAAGCCACTTTTTTCTGTTAGTAGTTAAACCTTATATTTTGAAATTGCTTGATGAAGTACCCTTGCTTGCTCAGAGACCTCTTCACTGGTTTGCGCATTAGTTTGTGAGTGAGCCGCAGCCCCCTCTGCAATATCTCGAATACGGACCACGTTTTTATTTACCTCAGAAGCCACCTGACTTTGCTCATCAATAGCAGTAGCAATATGTGTACTCATTTCCATAATAGTTTGCACATCAATGGTAATTGATCCTAGCAGCTCACCCGCTTTTGTTGCTTGTGTAGCACTTTCGCCACCTTGAGTACGACATTGGTGCATGATACTCACAACTTCTTGAGTACGCTGTTGTAGGGTGTTAATAATGCCTTCTATTTCGCTGGTTGACTCCTGCGTACGCTGTGCAAGTGAGCGCACTTCATCTGCAACAACCGCAAAGCCACGACCTTGTTCACCCGCTCTCGCCGCTTCAATGGCAGCATTTAAAGCAAGTAAATTAGTTTGCTCTGCAATCGCACGTATCACATCAAGCACAGAACCTATGGTTTCACCATCTTTTTCTAGCTGAGACACCACGCTGGAAGCTTTACCAAGTGAATCAGATAAGGCATTAATATGCTTAATGGTTGACTCAACTTCAACCTGACCTTGCTGGGCGCTTACATTGGTCGATTCAGCTTTTTTAGCGGCGGCTTCAGTATTGTGTGAAATATCTTGAATCGTTGCCTGCATTTCTGTAGCAGCGGTTGCTACCATATCCGCTTCATGTAATTGCTCTTGCATACCAGAGCTTGTCGCTGAGGTTGTTTCAGATAGATTCTCTGTTGCTATATTAAGCGTTGTTAGAGCCGTATTTACTTCATAGATGAGATCTTTAAAGTCACTAATTAAACTATTAAAGTCTATGGTCATCCTCGTTACTTCACCTTTCCCTTTGTGCTCTATGAATAAGCTTAAGTCATTGTTTCGTCTGATCTGATCTATTGCTTGATAAACTTTTTCAATAGGCTGGATAATTGAACGACTGGTTAAGTACACAAGTAGCATAACGATGATACCTGCAATTATAAATATGACTATTGCTAATAATTGCGCCTGCTGCGCCGTTTCAGTTACTTGCTGTTTAGTCGCATTAGTGATCAAAGTAACCACTTCATCACTTTTCTTGACGCTTATTCTCATTTTCCCTAGGGCACCCGAATCTAAATCGACGCCTAATTCCACCTGCGCCTCTACCAATGCAGTAAATTTATTTTGGTAGTTAGCCATTAACGAGGCTAATTGATTACGTGTATTATTGGGTAGCTCTGCAGCATTTACTTGTTGTTTCAACTCGCTTGCTAATTTATTAAATCGATCTAAATACTTGGTATCTAAACGTAACATAAAATCTTTTTCAGCTCGGCGTAGCTGTAGCATAGTGGTGAGTAATTGGTAATTATTTTGCTCACTAAGCAATGTTTCTATTTTATGAACTGCTTCTCGCAGCTCGCCATATAAAGCGTCTTTTGGGTGCAACCCGATTTTACGCTGTAGTTTTACAACATTTTGAAAGTCATCATAGTACTGTTGGGTTAACGTAGAAAATTGATTGACCTGAGCCGTAGCAATATTTAAATCTGCAGATAAAACAGATAGCTTTTCTAGTTTAAATTGTAGTTTTTTATATTCTTGTGCAAATAGCTCTAAACTAGACTCATCTTTGTAAAACAAAAAGTCTTTTTCGTATTTACGCATCGAAAGCTCATGCACATCTAGCTCTTCAGCGTACTGAATAGTTTCATTTAATTTAAGCATAATACGTGCTTCATAAATGATGATGCACAGCATAACAATCATGGCTAAGCCAACGATTAATGCATTAAATTGTAAACGACGTTTAATCGTTAGATTCTGTAAAAAGTTCATTGTAAATACCTAAATTAAATTTGCCAGTTCAGTATAACGTGATGCTTTCTTGTATTAACATAATTTTGTTACATGAAATAAACAATAATGCCTATCATTAAAAACCATAAAAAAGGGCTACCAGTAAAATTTAACCATTTACAAACTCCCTTTATACAAATGGACAATATAATCATCGGCCTGATCACAGTATTATTTAATTTTAACAGTCTCGCCAATCAGAACTTACATCTCTCGCACTTATAAGCGCTCAGTCCATAGCTTAAAAAAATTTATTTATAAAGATGACAATTTTATTAAAAAATTATGAGTCGTGTTATTGATTTAGTTCTATTTCTGGCTAAATTTACTGCAATTAAGTCGTTGTTATTGAATATAAGGAGGGTATACTAAGTTACTAACTTATGTATCTTTTGAGGATAAAATAATGGATTACAGCACTTCTGATTTATGTGACCATTTCGCTGATGTGGTTGACGTGCTTGAACCTATGTTCATCAACTTTGGTGGTCGACACAGTTTTGGTGGCCGCATTAAAACGGTAAAATGTTTTGAAAATAATGAACTGATCCGTCAATTGCTTTCTCAAGATGGTACAGATCAGATTTTACTTATTGATGGTGGAGGCTCCACTCGCAGAGCCTTAATTGATATTGAACTGGCTGAGCTGGCACTTGAAAACAATTGGCAAGGTATTATTGTATATGGTGCACTGCGCCATGTTGATGAACTTGAAGAACTGGATTTAGGAATTCAAGCCATTGGATCAATTCCGGTTGCAGCTGACAGTGAAGGCGCGGGTGAAAGCGGCATAGGCGTTAACTTTGCGGGTGTATCATTTTTCGATGATGATTTTGTTTATGCCGACAGTACAGGTATTGTACTTTCTGCTGAAGAATTAGAGCTAGAAATAATAGAGCTGTAGCGTGACAGCTCACCTTAAAGTATATAACGAAAGCACGCTCAAGCGCATTTGTTCTAACCGTGCAGGTGAACAAAAAGCGTGGCAGTCAATGGCATTACTTGACGAAAACGTTAATATACAACAAGCGCTTACTGATGCTGCACAGTTTGGTATGCGCTTTGTTTTACTGGGCGTTTGCGAAGACATTGGACCTAGAGCCAATTTAGGTAAAGGCGGAGCACAGCATGCTTGGCCCGCTTTTTTACAACACTTTTTAAACCAACCTCACAATCACGCTATTGCCATGCAAAAAGTGTTACTCCTTGGCGAAGTAAACCTTGATGACTTAATGGAACAAGTACACCCGCTTGATAACCAAAATCCTCTCGATTTAGACCAATTACGTCAGTTGTGCGCTGAGATTGATGTGCGGGTTGAAGCAATTTTAAGCATGATTTTTAAAGCCGGTCTTGAACCCATCATTATTGGTGGCGGACATAACAACTGCTTAGGTATTATTCGCTCGCTTGCAAAATATAAAAACAGCGCAATTAACGCCATTAATTTAGACCCCCATGCCGACTTTAGAGAGTGTGAAGGCAGACACAGTGGCAATGGTTTTCACTACGCCTATCAAGAGCAGCACCTTAACAGTTACCATGTAATTGGCTTACATGAGCTTAAAAATAATCAACAAATTTTTAATGCGATGCAAAGTGCAAAATTTAGTTTCACCAGCTATCAAGCGATTAATGTTAGGCGAGAAATAAGTTTAACGGAGGCAACTAACAATGCACTAAACGCATTTGATAACGCACCGTTAGGAATAGAAGTTGATTTAGATAGCCTAACCAACATGCCTGCAAGCGCATTTAATTATTGCGGTTTTGATGTTAGCGATGGCGAGCATTATGTTTATTTAGCTGCAAGTAATCATCACAGTGCTTATTTACATTTATGCGAAGCAGCACCGTCGCAACATCCTCACTCTCTTGCTGCGGGTAAATTACAATGTGGTCAAGTTATCAGCGCCTTAGTAAATACCTACCTGCAAACAAAGCAAAAAATTTAATCTTCCCTAGTCTTCTTGTGCCTGTAACCACTGTTTAAACCAACTCATTAACCCTAAGCTACTTAAAGGGTGTCCGAAGTAGTAGCCTTGTGAGGCATAAGCTTTCAAACTTTTCACAAATTTAAGTTGGTCCAGTGTTTCAACACCTTCAAAAATCACTTTTGTTTGTTGCTGATTATGCATTTCTACCATGCCGCTTACTAAGCTGCGTATATTATTTTGATTACTAAAGTCAGCAGTTAAGGCCGGAGATACCTTAATATACTCCACCGCTAAACTTGGTAATTTAGATAGTAATACGGGGTTATCTCCCAAGCCATCAACGCATACTTTTAAACCTAAACTGTTAAGCCTTGCGATCATGGCTCTGCCTTTATCATCTAGGCTGGTAAAAACATGAAGCGGACATTCAATAATTAAATCGCCTGGTCTTAGTTGATGCTCACCAATTACTCCGTAAACAAAATCAACAAACTCTTCATTGAGCATTTCTGGGCCAAATAAATTAACACTCAAAGGCACCGACATCCCTTCCATACGAAGTGCCATGGCTAATTCGCCAGCACGCTCTATAACAAAGGTAGCCAGTGAATAACCAAGCCCTGCAATTCTAATATCATTTATAAATCGGCTTGCCGATAAGGTGCCTTGCGTGGGGTGTTGCCAACGCAATAACAATTCTAAAAATTCAATTTGGCCATCGCCGTTGCGAATAACGGGTTGAAAAAACAGCTCAAACTCATCAGCAAAGCTGATATTCGCAAGCTCTGTTAATCGCGCTTGTTGCTCTAAATGCTCAACCGTCATTTGTTGATGATAAGCCACTATTTGTTTGCTTGGCTGACTATCAAGTGCCAAGTAAGCATGACTAATTAAATCATCAAAGTTCGTACTTTGTTGATCGCAATGAACATAACTGGCTCTTACCTTTACTTCAATAGTGCAATTTGCCACGTTAAAGGGCTTTAATGTAGCGCCAATAATTTGCTTGATAAGCTGTTGATGTAAATGATTATGGCTTTGTAGAACACAAATAAACGCGAAATTTAACCCGCCTAAATGCGCTAATTTAGCGTGCGGAGCAAGGAACAACACTTCATCACTGTCTAGTAAGTCTTTTATTCGATTTGCCGACTGCGACAACAATAAGTCACCAAAATCTCGTCCAATATGTTGATTTACCTGCGCAAACCCCTCTAGCCTTAATACAATAAGTGCGGCTCTGAATGGACCTTCATCAGTAAGCTCATTATACTTTTGACGTAACTGTTGTTTATCGGGGAAGCTGGCTAAGGGTGAGTTTTCAACATACACCTCAGGCTCGGTTTGTGGCTTTAAAGGCGCAGTAGTTTTAGGCTCATTATCAGCTAAAAAACCACTGACTGAGAGCAGTAAAATAGCCATGAGCAACCACGCTAAATGCAGCGTAAAAAAGAGATACCCTATTAACAATAAAGCAAGTAATGCGCTTGCACAGGCACTGATAAGAAATGGTTTTTTTTGCTTTTGTAACTTCGCTTGATATAAATTAAAACCAAAACCAAGCGCTAGTAAAATAGCGAGCCAGGGTATTGCGCTACTCACCATAGCGAAGCCAATGAGCCCAGTACATACAAAGCTGAGTCTCATTACGTTACTTTTAACGGTTAATAGCGTGGCAACCATTGCCATTAAAAGTGCACCACTTAAAAAAATAGCTAAATTGATGTAGCTCAATAACGTTCCATCCATAGCTGACGTACTCACTGACATTAAATAAAACATAGGTTTAAGAGTTAATTTTATACAAACTAGCTAAGTTTACCCAATATCCATAGATTTAACAGTTTATTTACCCCAAACTGATAACTTAATTGTGCAGGATGGTCAATTTGCCAATGAGCTATATCTGCGCGAGCGCCAACTTTTAACACCCCTCTATCAGTAAAACCTAAAGCACGAGCCGCATGTGCTGTTACGCCAGTTAATGCCTGCTCTGGGGTGAAATTAAATAAGGTACAGGCCATATTCATCATTAATTGCAACGAACATAAGGGTGATGTGCCGGGATTAAAGTCACTGGCGATCGCAATGGGTACTTTGTATTTATTTAACAGTTCAATTGGTGGGTATTTCGTTTCTTTTAAAAAATAAAAAGCCCCAGGCAGTAATACCGCCACAGTGCCTGCGTTTGCCATAGCTTTAACGCCTGTTTCATCAAGGTATTCTAAATGATCAGCCGACAGGCCATTGTATTGTGCTACCAGCGCTGCACCGTGTTGATTTGATAATTGCTCGGCATGACACTTGATTGCCAAACCCTGTTTTTTAGCTGCATCAAATACGCGTTGAGTTTGTGCGTAGCTAAAGCCAATGTCTTCACAAAATACGTCAACTGCATCCACTAGGTCATGTTCAACAAGCGTGCTTAGCATTTCATTGCATACTAAATCTATGTAATCATCACTGCGGTTTTTAAACTCCAAAGGTAGTGCATGCGCCCCTAAAAAGGTGTTAACCACGTCAATAGGATGATGTTGATTTAACAGCCTAGCCACCTCCAATATTTTTTTCTCATTGTCTATATCAAGCCCATATCCTGACTTAATTTCAACCGTTGTCACCCCTTCAGCTAACAATGCATTTAAACGCTCTTTTGTTGCTACGAATAACTGTTCGTGGTCAGCCTCTCGGGTTGCTTTAACTGTACTTGCTATTCCCCCGCCCTGCGCGGCTATTTGCTGATAGCTCACGCCCTGCAAACGCTGCTCAAACTCTTGCGCACGAGAACCGGCAAACACTAAATGTGTATGGCAATCAATTAAGCCAGGGGTTAACCATTGCCCTTTTACACTTAATATCGGGGTGGCTAACACATCAAAATTAGGTAAGTCAGCTTGCTTACCTAGCCACACTATTTTGCCATTTTTAATAGCTAGCGCCGCATTTTCTATTGCCCCATAAGGCGCATCAATATTGCTATCCATAGTGGCAATGTTGGCATCTGTGAGCAATAAATCGATATCATTTAACTGTTCTGTAGATTCTGTGGCTTGCATAAGTTTCTCCGCGATAATGTTCAAACAAGTTTAACAACACATCTTGTATATACAAGGTAATTATGCCATCTTATTAAGTATTGTTTATTTTTAATACATCAAAAGCGTCTATGCCAACACCTAAATTTACACAAATAAAACAGTTTATTGTGGACAAAATACGTAGTGGGCTTTGGCTTGAAAACCAACGCGTGCCCTCAGAAAATGAACTGGCAAAGCAGTTTGCGGTAAGTAGAATGACCGCACGTCGAGCGTTAAGTGAGCTAACTGATACAGGCATTTTAACCCGTAGCCAAGGGCTGGGTACTTTTGTCGCAAGCTTTAAGTCGCAATCATCATTACTCGAAATAAAAAACATTGCACATGAAGTCAAAGAGCGAAACGGAAACTACAGCTGCACAGTACAGGTGTTGGAATCAATCAATGCCGTGGCGCCAATTGCTATTGCTTTAGGTGTTGAGGTAGATAGTGTGGTGTATAGAAGTGTCATTATTCATAACGAAAACGACAGTCCCTTGCAAGTTGAAGAACGCTTTGTAAACCCGTTACTTGCCAAGAATTATTTACAACAAGATTTTACCGCTCTCACCCCACACGAATACCTATCAACGGTTGCCCCTTTAACACAAGCAAGGCACACCGTAGAGGCTATTACACCAAGCAGTGAAATGTGCCAATGGCTTAACCTGTATAACGAAGAGCCATGCTTACAAGTAATACGCCGCACTTGGTCGGTTAACGGGATTGTTAGCTTTGCACGACTTATATCGCCGGGTAGTAAGTACCGCTTGGGCGGACAATTAACATTTAAAAACAATAATAAAGCCCATAACGCTTAACACTATTTAACAGGAGTGAACAATGGATCATCGACTGGACACACAACGTGAAATACGCGCACAGCATGGTAATCAAATATCTACTAAAAGCTGGCAAACCGAAGCAGCTAAACGCATGCTAATGAATAATTTAGACCCTGATGTTGCCGAGCACCCTCAAGCTTTGGTGGTGTACGGCGGGATTGGCCGTGCAGCCCGTGATTGGCCAAGCTATGACAAAATAATTGAGACGCTTGAGCGCCTTGAAGATGACGAAACCTTATTGGTGCAATCAGGTAAACCAGTGGGGGTATTTAAAACTCATAGCAATGCACCGCGGGTATTAATTGCAAATTCTAACCTTGTTCCGCACTGGGCTAACTGGGAACACTTTAACGAGTTAGATAAGAAAGGCTTGATGATGTACGGCCAAATGACCGCTGGCTCTTGGATTTATATTGGTTCTCAAGGAATTGTTCAAGGCACTTACGAAACCTTTGTAGCTATGGCAAAACAACATTTCTCAGGCGATGCCAAAGGTAAGTGGGTGTTAACAGGTGGCCTGGGAGGAATGGGCGGTGCACAACCATTAGCTGCAACCATGGCTGGCTTTAGTGCCTTAGTGGTGGAATGTGATGAAAGCCGTATCGATTTTCGAATAAAAACAGGGTACGTCGATGTAAAAGCGACAGATCTTGAGCATGCATTAAAATTAATAACCGATGCCTGTGTCAAAGGTGAAGCGCTTTCTGTGGGTTTACTCGGTAACGCGGCTGATGTTTTTAGTACCTTAGTAAAAAGTGGTATTACTCCCGATATAGTCACCGATCAAACCTCAGCCCATGATCCGCTTAACGGCTACCTACCACAAGGTTGGAGTATGGAGCATGCAGAAAAAATGCGAATCGATAATCCACAAGCAGTAGTCAAAGCGGCCAAACAGTCAATGGCTGTTCAAGTAACAGCGATGTTGGCACTGCAAGATGCGGGCGCAGCAACTACTGACTATGGCAATAATATTCGCCAAATGGCGCTCGAAGAAGGCGTAGCAAATGCATTTGATTTCCCTGGATTTGTGCCTGCTTATATTCGTCCATTATTTTGTGAAGGGATTGGTCCGTTTAGGTGGGTAGCACTATCTGGCGATCCTGAAGATATTTACAAAACAGACGCAAAAGTAAAAGAGCTAATTCCTGATGATAAGCATTTGCATAATTGGCTTGATATGGCGCGTGAGCGAATTCAATTTCAAGGCTTGCCTGCACGTATTTGTTGGGTCGGTTTAAAAGATAGAGCGCGCCTTGCTGTTGCCTTTAACGATATGGTTAAAAGCGGTGAGCTTAAAGCGCCGGTAGTTATTGGACGAGATCATCTCGACTCAGGCTCAGTTGCCAGTCCTAACCGTGAAACTGAAAGTATGAAAGATGGCTCCGACGCGGTCTCCGATTGGCCACTATTAAATGCCCTGCTTAATACCGCAGGCGGTGCTACTTGGGTATCGCTTCATCATGGCGGTGGTGTAGGCATGGGGTTTAGCCAGCACTCAGGCGTAGTGATTGTTGCCGATGGTACCGATGAAGCAGAGCAGCGTCTTGCTCGAGTATTATGGAACGATCCCGCGACCGGTGTAATGCGCCATGCTGATGCGGGTTATGAAATTGCAAAAAACTGTGCGCAACAGCAGCAGCTAGACTTACCAATGCTTAATGAGGACAAGTCATGATTTCATATACACTCAAACCGGGTCAGCTTGACTTAAACACGCTAAGAAAAATTAACAAATCAGCCATACACTTAACTCTGGCCAATGATGCACAGGCGCAAATAGCAGCCAGTGCCCAAACAGTACAAAACGTGATAAACGAACATCGCACTGTATATGGTATTAATACTGGCTTTGGGTTATTGGCCAATACTAAAATCGCTGACGATGAACTCGAACTATTACAACGCAGTATCGTGCTTTCACACGCCGCAGGTATTGGTGAGTTAATGGATGACAGCACCGTTAGGTTGATGATCACGCTAAAAATAAACTCCTTATCGCGCGGTTATTCTGGCATTCGCTTAGCTGTGCTTGAGTTTTTTATGCAGCTGCTTAAAAGTGAAGTTTACCCTTGCGTGCCTAAAAAGGGCTCCGTGGGCGCATCGGGCGATTTAGCACCGCTTGCGCATATGTGTTTGCCTTTATTAGGTGAAGGGCAAATGCGTTACCAAGGAGAGCTAATAAGCGCAGAACAGGGGTTAAAAATTGCAGGGCTAGAGCCACTGACATTAGCTGCTAAAGAAGGCTTAGCACTATTAAATGGCACACAGGCCTCTACTGCATTCGCACTGCAGGGCTTATTTAGAGCAGAAGATTTGTACGCACAAAGCTGTGTTATTGGCTCTATAAGTATTGAGGCCGCCATGGGCAGTCGCGCACCGTTTGATGCTCGTATTCATGAGGTTCGTGGTCAAAAAGGGCAAATTGATACCGCGCACGTATTTAGAGAGCTATTAAGCACCCACTCACAAATTAGTGACTCACATATTAATTGTGAAAAAGTACAAGACCCTTATTGCCTGCGCTGCCAACCGCAAGTACTTGGTGCGTGTTTAACCCAAATACGCCAAGCCGCCGAAGTATTACTGTGTGAATCAAACGGGGTAACCGATAACCCACTCGTTTTTGCCGATGTGGGGGATATTATTTCAGGTGGAAACTTTCATGCTGAGCCCGTTGCTATGGCCGCTGATAACCTTGCAATTGCCATTGCCGAAATTGGCGCCTTAGCTGAGCGACGTATTGCCCTACTGATTGACTCTAATTTATCAAAATTGCCGCCATTTTTAGTAAAAAACGGTGGGGTAAATTCAGGATTTATGATTGCTCAAGTCACCGCAGCTGCTCTCGCCTCTGAGAACAAATCCTTAGCACACCCTGCCTCGGTAGATAGCTTACCGACTTCAGCAAATCAGGAAGACCATGTTTCTATGGCAACGTTTGCAGCACGACGACTGGTTGATATGGCTAATAATACGCAAGGCGTACTGGCCATAGAATGGCTCAGTGCTGCCCAAGGGCTTGAGTTTAGAGCGCCACTACGCGCGTGTGATAAAGTAGAAAGTGCCAAAGCACTGCTACGCCAACATGTTAGCTATTACGACAAAGACCGGTATTTTGCTCCCGATATTGAAGCGGCCAACACGCTACTAAATGAAGGTAAATTGTGTGACTTCATAAGCCACTCCCCCTTACCTTCTTATTAAATACCATACTGATAACTAAAACCCAGTGCTTCTATCGCTGAGCCAATAACTTTGCGCTCAGCGACCTCATTACTACTAAAGCTTGGCATTTGTGTGCCATACAGCTCACACTTTTGTGCATAATAATCTTCTTTGGTCGGGTGCGCTGGGTTCACCACATTATAAATGCTCTGTCCTTGCGACCAGTTATTAAGGACCGCATAAATAGCATTGATCACATCTTGTTGATGCACCATATTCACTACTTGCTTACTAGAGGTATTGAGTTCTTTACCCGCCACAAAACGACCAGGCTCTCTATTTGGCCCCAACAATCCAGCTAAGCGAAGCACTTTACCTTGCTGTTCAAGCACTTGCTCTTCGGCGTCATACAGCTTTATTTGTCGCTCGTTAGTGCCTGATATATCGCTGCTTTCACTATAAACGCCAGGTTCTTGGTCATATACCCCAGTCGATGAGCACAATAAAAAACCTTTGCAATTAAGCTCAGTTGCCAGCTTTAACGCCTGCTCAAGCACTTGCGGATAATCACTTTGACTATCTCGACTGCGAGGCGGGATTGCACAGACCCAATACGCATTTTGTAAATCCACTTGGTGCTGCAACTCGCCGTTTTGTAAAACAAACTGACGTTCAAAATCAAATTGATGAGTGTCACTTCGATGAGTCCCCTGCACTTGCCAACCTTGTTTTTGTGCATCAATACATAAGGCTTGGCCAAGCCAGCCAGCGCCAAGAACGACTAAATTATCTTTGTTGGTTTGCACTTTATTTACCCTTATTAAAACTCAATCAACGCGTTTTATAGCGATAAAAAATATAATTAACTTTATGCGACTAAAAATAATATTAGCAAACGCTGGTTGCAGAAGATATTTACACACGCTTTTTTGCAATTAGTAATCTCTTTAATGATACCGCAACCATTCATTACATGTAGATAAAGCGTATGACTTAAGTGACTTACCGAGAGTAATATATAAAACGATTGCTCAATTTAAGCTTTAAAAAACGATGGCTGCTAACAAGGCGTTTAAGGGTGAAATTTAAGCGCTTTGCTCTTGTTTTTAATTTATTCAGCACCATATCTTCAGGGTCTGCTTATCTGCAGTTTTAATCAAGTTTCGTTACATAACGCTATTTTTATGAGCGAGATCTCATTTTTCTGTTTTAAATGAAGATCTTTTTATTGAGGTAGTTTGATGTTTAGCAGAGTCTGGTATAGTAGCGCAGGTAATAAACAGTGCTTTTTAAGCAGCTTAATACAAAATTGCTAATTAATGTGTCCTAAAGGTTAATTTAAAGAATACATTAATTATCAATTGTAAAAAATGGGTTAGCCGATGCACGGCTAGCAAAAAAACACATTGTAACGGTTTTATCATGATATCTAATTTATTTACCAAGATTTTTGGTAGTCGCAATGACCGCACTATTAAAAACCTAAGAAAGACGGTCGCACTGATCAATGCACTTGAAACGCAGCTAGAAGCGCTTTCAGATGAAGATTTAAAAGCTAAAACAGCCGAGTTTAGAGAGCGTTACAATAACGGACAAAGCTTAGGCGATATTCTACCAGAAGCATTTGCAGTGGTACGTGAAGCATCAAAACGTGTAAACGGTATGCGTCATTTCGACGTGCAGTTATTAGGTGGTATGGTTTTACACCAAGGTCGTATCGCAGAAATGCGTACCGGTGAAGGTAAAACACTCACAGCGACACTGCCGGCTTATTTAAATGGTTTAACAGGTAAAGGTGTTCATGTCATTACCGTGAATGACTACTTGGCCAAACGTGATGCTGAAACCAATCGCCCATTATTTGAATTTTTAGGGTTAACCGTAGGCTGTAATGTTCCGGGCATGATGCCGCAACAGAAAAAACAAGCTTATGCAGCTGACATCACTTACGGTACCAATAACGAATTTGGTTTTGATTACCTGCGTGACAATATGGCATTTAGTATTGATGAGCGCGTACAACGCCCATTATTTTATGCTGTAGTGGATGAAGTGGATTCAATCCTTATTGATGAAGCACGTACGCCACTGATTATTTCTGGTCCCGCTGAAGATAGCTCTGAGCTATACACTGAAATTAATACCATTGTTCCTCTACTTGAATTACAAGAAAAAGAAGACGAGGAAGGAATTGAAGGTGATGGCGATTTCACAATCGATGAAAAATCTAAGCAAGTTCATCTTACTGAGCGTGGGCAAATAAAAGTAGAAGAGTTACTTACCGAGCGCGGCCTAATTGAAGAAGGTGACTCACTGTATTCAGCAGCGAACATCACGCTACTTAGCCACGTTTATGCAGCTCTTCGTGCGCACAAGCTTTACCAAAAAGATGTTGACTACGTTATTAAAGAAAACGAAGTCATCATTATTGATGAGCATACAGGTCGCTCTATGGAAGGACGTCGTTGGTCAGAAGGTTTACACCAAGCTGTAGAGGCAAAAGAAGGTGTGAAAATTCAAAACGAGAACCAAACGTTAGCTTCTATTACGTTCCAAAATTACTTCCGCTTGTACGAAACGCTAGCAGGTATGACAGGCACAGCCGACACAGAAGCGTTTGAGTTTCAGTCTATCTACGGTTTAGACACTGTGGTTATGCCAACCAATAAACCAATGATCCGCGATGATCGCGCTGATTTAGTTTACTTAACGCAGGAAGAAAAGTACGAAGCGATTTTAGCAGACATTAAAGACTGTCAAGAACGTGGTCAGCCGGTACTTGTAGGTACTATATCAATTGAAAGCTCTGAGTACTTATCGCAGTTTTTACGCAAAGAAAAAATTAAGCACAATGTACTTAATGCTAAATTCCACGCACAAGAAGCAGACATTGTTTCTGATGCGGGCTTACCTGGTACAGTTACGATTGCCACTAACATGGCCGGTCGTGGTACCGATATCGTACTTGGTGGTAACTGGAACAGCGAAGTTGAAAAACTTGAGAACCCAACTGACGAACAAATTGCTGAAATAAAAGCAGCATGGAAAACTCGCCATGATGCGGTAATTGATGCTGGCGGCTTACACATTATTGGTACTGAGCGTCATGAATCACGTCGTATTGATAACCAATTACGTGGCCGTGCTGGTCGTCAGGGTGATGCCGGCTCTAGCCGTTTTTACCTATCTATGGACGATGCGTTAATGCGTATTTTTGCCGGTGAGCGCATGACTAACATGATGCGTAAACTAGGTATGCAACGCGGTGAAGCGATTGAACATCCATGGGTTAACCGCGCAATCGAAAACGCTCAGCGTAAAGTAGAAGCACGTAACTTTGATGTGCGTAAACAGCTACTTGAGTACGATGATGTAGCAAACGACCAACGTCGTGTTGTTTACTCTCAACGAAATGAATTGCTTGAAGAAGGTGATATTTCAGAAACGATTACCGCTATCCGTGGTGATGTGCTCGCGGGTGTGATTGACCAATACATTGCCCCACAAAGCTTGGCTGAAATGTGGGATATACCAGGGCTTGAAGAACGCTTAAAACAAGATTTCTTAATTGAGTTGCCTATCGCGCAATGGCTAGCTGATGACAATAAACTATACGAAGAGAAACTGCGTGAGCGTATTGAAGAAGCGGTTGAACAAGCTTACAAGCAAAAAGAAGAAATGGTTGGCGATTCTGTACTTCGTCAGTTTGAAAAAGCCATTATGCTTCAAAGTCTTGACCAACATTGGAAAGACCATCTTGCTGCAATGGATCACTTACGCCAAGGTATTCACTTACGTGGTTATGCACAAAAGAACCCTAAGCAAGAGTACAAACGTGAGTCGTTTGAATTGTTCTCTGAAATGCTAGAAAACTTAAAAGTCGATGTCGTCGGTATTTTAAGTAAAGTGCAAGTTCGCGCTGAAGAAGATGTTGAAAAAGTAGAAGAGCAACACCGTAAAAGTGAAAATGCCCCTCGCGAATATCAACATGAAGAAGCAGAGCATGTAGGTGGTGAAGCACCACAAAGCGCTCAGGTTATGGCGCGTAGCGAGCCAAAAGTGGGTCGTAACGATCCATGTCCATGTGGTTCAGGTCAAAAATACAAACAATGTTGTGGTAAATTAAAATAACACCACTTTGTTACGTTAGATAAAAAGCGACGCTTGCGTCGCTTTTTTTATGCTATTTAAGGGAGAGGTAATGACTAAAGTAATCATCAATGTTGCTGTGGGTGTAATTAAAAAAAATAACAATGTGTTTATTTGTAAACGTGCAGATGAACAGCACCAAGGTGGCTTATGGGAATTTCCAGGCGGAAAAGTTGAAGCCGGAGAAAGTGTTTTTCAAGCACTGAAGCGCGAATTATTTGAAGAAGTAGGACTGACTATTCATAGCTCAAGCGAACTTGTCACTATAAAGCATGACTATGGCGATAAATGCGTACGACTTAATGTGCACGTGGTCAGTAACTTTAATGGTCAAGCTCATGGCGCAGAAGGGCAACCAAGCGAATGGGTAAGTATAGACGAACTTGATAACTATGATTTTCCTGCAGCCAATGTCGAGATTATCAGCGCCATAAAAACGAAATATAGCTAAGTATATAAGTAACTAAAAAGCCAGTGAGCATCATGCTCACTGGCTTTTTATTTTTCGATTAGTTTAAGCTAATTTTAGCTTAAATTACCAAATTTTTACGCGATCTTCAGGCTTGATATACATTTTATCGCCCTCTTTAACATCAAACGCTTGGTAAAATTCCGGCATGTTCGACAAAATACCAATTACGCGATAATGACTCGGTGAATGTGAATCGGTCATTAAACGATTGCGCAATGCCTCATCACGGTATTTACGACGCCAAATTTGCGACCAGCCCATAAAGAAGCGTTGGTCGCCCGTATAGCCTTCAATAATGGGCGCTTTAGAATCACCCAGCGATAATTGATACGCTTTATAAGCGACGGTTAAGCCGCCTAAATCACCAATGTTTTCACCCAGTGTCAGCTCACCATTAACGCTGGCATCTTCAAACGGTTTATATTGATTATACTGCGCAACTAAGGCTGCACTTCGCTGTTCAAACTGCTTAAGGTCTGACTCGCTCCACCAATTACGTAAATTGCCATCACCGTCGTATTTTGCACCTTGGTCATCAAAGCCATGGCCTAACTCATGGCCAATAACCGCACCAATAGCACCATAGTTAACCGCATCATCTGCTTCTAAATTAAAGAAAGGAGGCTGCAGAATCGCCGCAGGGAATACTATTTCGTTATTCACTGGGTTGTAGTAAGCATTCACCGTTTGTGGCGTCATATGCCACTCAGAGCGATCAACTGGCTTACCTAATTTAGCAATCATATCTGCATAAGCCCACTCACTGTAGCGAATATAGTTACCTACTAGCTCATCGGGGTTAATCGCTAAATCTGAATAATCTTTCCATTTATCTGGGTAACCAATTTTAGGCGTAAACTTATCCAGCTTTTCTTGCGCCGCAACTTTTGTTTCAGGGCTCATCCACTCAAGGTTTTCAATTGCCACTGAATAGCCTTTAATCACGTTATCAACTAATTCTTCCATGCGCGCTTTCGCTTCTGGCGGGAAGTTTTCTTTAACGTAGACTTTACCCAAAATTTCACCCAGTACACTGTTTGAAGCATCAACGGCTTGCTTCCAAAGTGGCGCTTGCTCTTCAACACCGCGTAACGTGGTGCTGTAAAAATTAAACTTTAAATCCACTAAGTCTTTATTTAGCAACTGCGCGTAATTACTAACAAAATGAAATTTTAAGTAGTTTTGCCAAACCGATAAGTCTGTATTTTTGAAAATGTCTGCAAATTTTTCAAAGTAACTCGGTTGGCTCACAATCAGTTCTTCGGCATCAACACCAACTGCCTCAAAGTAAGCACTTAAATCAAATTCACCCATTAGCTCGTTAGCTGCAGCTACTGACATTTTATTATATGATTTTGTTGCATCACGACTTTGTACCCGACTCCACTGTGCATCAGCAAGTGTCGTTTCAAGGGCAAGTATCGCTTTGGCTGCATCAGCGGCATTATTAACGCCAGCTTTAGCTAAAATATCGGTAATATAGGTTTGATATGCCGCGCGAATTTTTGTGAATTTTTCATCATCTTTTAAATAATAATCACGGTCAGGTAAACCAAGTCCCGCTTGATAGGCATAAAGCGCATTTTCACTTGAGTTTTTAGCATCATTATTAACATACCAGCCAAAAGGAAGATCTCCGCCTTTAACTTGTAGCTGTGCCATCAGTGTGACCAACGCGGCTTTATCTTTTACTGTATCAATGCTTTTAATAGCCGGCTCAAGTGGTAACATCCCTAACTCTTCACGAGCATTTTCAGCCATGTAGCTAGTATAAAATGCGCCGATCTTATATTCATCCGAACCTGGCTTTGCGCTGCTATTGGTACTGGCGTTTTCTAGTACTGTTTTCATTGCCTTTTGCGATTCATCATATAACTGTGAGAACGACCCATAGTTTGACTTATCGCTAGGGATTTCAGTTTTTTCTAACCATTTACCGTTTACGTGATAGTAAAAATCATCCTGTGCACGAACACTTTCATCGATATTTTGTAAATCAACACCTAAGGCACCAGGGGTTGCCACCGGTGCGGTTACTGTTGTTGCTTCTGCTTGCATTTCTTGTGGCTTTTCGCCGCAACCAACCAAACCTAACGCCAATGCAATACTGGCGGCAGTCATTGTTATTTTTTTCATAAGAATTCCGTATATTAATTAGAATAAATACGCATTTCATTAAGGTTTGATAACTCAAAAAAACAACAATAGGATGAAGTCTATTATCTGCTTAATGAAATACGCATCAGCTACAACCTAATTTAGGAAGTACTAACTAGGCATCATAAACCTGATTTAAATAACAATAAAATCGAATATGTAACAAAGTATTTTAAAGCCAGCAAAACAAACCGAGTAAGGTGTTAAATGGTATTTAATTAGGGCTTATTTTTACCATGCAAAGCTAAGCGTTGAAGCTTTTCTTTTAATGACGGTGGAGCAGAATCGGCGATCGCATTTAAATAATCAGCCGTTTGTTCACTCATTTTAAGGGAGTTTGTTGGTTTGCCATCAGCCACTTTAGGTCGGGTGCTTAACCGTTGAGTTGCCTGTGGATTGGCGGTAATTTTTATTTGCCCAAGCTCAGCCATACCCGCGGCTCTAAAATGCGATTGCATGTCCATTTTTAAATAATTTAGCCTAAGCGCAATAGGTGCAGAAACGGCTTCTATCATTAAGGTGCCGTCACGGTAATTACTTACTCGGCACTTTTCACCTAACTTAGGGCCTAAGAAATCGCGCAACAATTGTTGCTGTGTATCAAGTGCTTGGCTTTTTCCCGCATAAGCTGCTAAACGATTGTTCAGCCCAGCCATAATATCGGTTAACGGTTTTGGCGCATATCTATCTTTAGCCATATCACACCTTAAAAACATCAAAAGAAGGTTTGCTTAAATTAAACTTAATTTAAGCAAACAAAGTGGGTGTATACCAATTCGCTGAATTAAATGTTATTGCGGATGGGTATTAAGCACCTGCTACTTGCATTTGCTCAATCAGCACTGAGCCCGTTTGAATACCACCACGTCGCTCTATATCGCCACCTATAGCAGAAATACCTTTGAACATATCTTTTAAATTACCAGCAATCGTAATTTCGCTTACTGGGTATTGTATTTTCCCATTTTCAACCCAAAAACCAGCCGCACCGCGAGAGTAGTCACCGGTTACGGTATTCACGCCCTGCCCCATCAATTCTGTAACTAATAAGCCCGTACCCATGGTTTTTAATAATGCAGTTAAATCTTGATGCGTTTGTTCTACTAACCAATTATGAATACCGCCAGCGTGCCCTGTTGGGGTCATGTTCATTTTACGTGCCGCATAGCTTGCTAATAAATACGTTTGCAGCTCGCCGCCGTGAATTATTTCTCTGTCGAGAGTTTTAACTCCTTCGCTATCAAATGGCGATGATGCTAAGCCTTTAAGTAAGTGCGGACGCTCTGAAATATTAACGGTTTTGCTAAATACCTGCGTGCCTAAGCTATCCAATAAAAAGCTGGATTTACGATACAGTGCGCCACCACCAATTGCTGATACCAAATGGCCAAACAATGAATTAGCAATATCGGCTCTAAAAATAACCGGCACTTTCATGGTGCCTAGTTTTTGGCTGTTTAGTTTTGCTAGGGTTTCTTCAGCGGCTTCAAGTCCAACACTTGCTGCATCTTTTAACCCTGCTTGATCGCGAGAAATCGTGTAGGCTGAGTCGCGCTGCATATGCTCACCCTCTTTGCCTATTACCATAGTGCTAATGCTGTGACGAGTTCGAGGGAAGCCGGCAATTAAACCATGGCTATTACCATACACTCGCAAACCTTGATGCGATGAAAAGCTCGCGCCATCTGAATTCACAATTCGCTCATCGGCGTTTAATGCGGCTTGCTCTGCTGCATGACACAAATCAATTCCTTGCTCAGGGCTTACATCCCAAGGATGAAATAAATCTAAATCTTTAGGCGAAAACTCAAGCAGTTCTTTATCAGCAATACCATTGCACGGATCATCTGAGGTGAATTTAGCAATATCGATGGCTTTTTCGACCACAGCACGTAATGTTTTAGGATTTAAATCAGCCGTTGATGCCGAGCCTTTGTTATTACCAACATACACGCTAATGCCTAAACCACCGTCTTGATTAAACTCAATGGTTTCTACCTCGCCCATGCGCGTACTTACCGATAGCCCTGATGTGCTTGACATAGCAGCTTCTGCAGCAGTAGCGCCTAGCTTTTTAGCATGTTCAAGTACTTCAGAAACGGCATCTTTTACTTGAGAAATTTGCGAATATATTGGATCTTGGTGTTGGCTTTTCATAAATTCTGTCCTGAGCCCTGAAGGCCATGTTGCACACATTTTTTATATTTAAATGCTAACACACTCACTGCACCACATCAGCTAATATTAATCACTAAAAGAATCGCGTATAATAGATAAAGTTATTTTTACTTAAGAGCACCCCATGGCGAAGAAAAAAGGCAAGCCTGCTGAAATTGAAGAAGAAATTATATATGTATCAAAAAGTGAACTTAAGCGCGAGGCGCAAGAGTTTCATCAGTTAGGATCTGAAATTGCCAAAATGGGTAAAAAGCAGCGCGAACGCCTGCCGCTCAATGATGACTTAAAAGAAGCAATGGTGGTTGCTGATAAAATAAGTAATAAAAGTGATGCCTACCGCCGACATTTAAATTACATCGCAAAAACCCTTCGTACGGTAGAAAATATTGAAGAAATTAAAGCGATCATTGATGTCATGCTAAATAAAAATAACCAAGCTGAGGTTATGATCAAAAAAATTGAGCAACTGCGCAGTGATTTAATTGAACAAGGCGATGACTTAATCAACGAAACAATTGAACAATATCCAGCTCTTGAGCGCCAAAAAATGCGCCAAATGGTGCGTAATGCTGCCAAAGAAGTAAAAGCTGAAAAACCAGCGAGAAGCTACAAAGAGTTATTTCAGTACTTAAAAGACGCCATAATGTAACGCAGCCGCGTTATATATTAAAAGGTGCTGCGGCACCTTTTTTTGTTGTAGATCAAAGCCTCCTCCCCTTTGCTTTTTTACAATACGCAGCAACTTAAAAGATAAGGTGCGCGTGATGATTAAACTTCCTCAATGGGATCAAACTTTAATAAACAAATACAATGTATCGGGCCCGCGTTACACGTCTTACCCGACCGCACTTTCGTTAGCTGATGGTTATCAGCAACAAGATTTGATTAGCGCTATTGAATCATCGCAAACCCGTTCGTTGTCTTTATATATCCATATTCCTTTTTGTAGTCAGCTTTGTTATTACTGTGGCTGTAATAAAGTCATTACTCGCCACCAATCTAAAGCCGATACCTACCTAGACTTTTTAGCTAAAGAAATTGCAGCACAAGCGCCGCTGTTTCAAGATTATCGGGTTGAGCAATTACATTTGGGGGGCGGCACACCAACCTTTTTAACCGCAGCGCAAATGACGCGCTTAGTAAAACTGCTAGAGCAACACTTTAACTTTAGCGATACCTGCGAGCGCGGTATCGAAATCGACCCTCGCTCACTGGCTGACAATATGCTGGTTGATTTAAGCGAGTTGGGGTTTAATCGTGTGTCATTTGGTATTCAAGATTTTAATGATCAGGTTCAGCTGGCTGTTAATCGCCCTCAGCATGTTGATGAGGTAAAACAATTAATTACCCAAGCAAAACAGTTGGGCTTTAAATCAATTAATGCAGATATGATTTATGGCCTGCCTCTACAAACACCTGAGAGTTTTAAGCAAACTATTGAGCAACTGATTGCCTTAAACCCTGACCGAGTTTCAGTATTTAACTATGCTCATTTACCAGAACGTTTTGCCGCCCAACGTAAAATTAAAGACGCCGATTTACCCAGTGCGCATAATAAGCTCACCATGTTTAAAAATACACTAGAGCAAATGACGCAGGCGGGCTATCAATTTATAGGTATGGATCACTTTGCAAAAGTTGATAATGAATTGGCTATTGCTCAAAATACTGGTCAGCTGCATCGTAATTTTCAAGGCTACACCACTCATGGTGAGTGCGACTTATTGGGCTTAGGGGTCTCGTCTATTTCGCAAATAGGCACAGCGATATTACAAAATAAAAAAGAGTTAAAACATTATTATCAAGCAGTTGATGAGCAAGCAGGCAGTGCCATTAATAAAGGCATGCATTTAACCCAAGATGATCTTATTCGCGCCGATGCGATTAAGCAGCTTATTTGCCAGTTTGAGCTTGATATGAGCGTATTCGCTAACAGACATAAAATCAGCTTTAATGACTACTTTCAAGATGCTTTAGAGGCACTCGCACCATTAATTGCCGATGAAATGGTAACAATAGAAAACAACCTAATTAGCGTAACACCAAAAGGGAATTTATTTATTCGTATTATTTGTATGTGCTTTGATGCGCATTTACAAAAACAGATAAATGCCACTCGCTTCTCACGCGTTATATAATTTAAAACTAGCACGTATAGAAAAGCAGACCAAGGTCTGCTTTTTTATATATGCCGTAAAATCTAAGCGCTAGTTAAAAACCACGTTTTCGCTGCCTTGGGCTGCTTTAAACTCAACAATAATTTTTTTACAGTCAGCTTCAATTTCATCACTCAGTGATTCTTCTGCACGCCAGCGCGCCGTGTCTTGCTTAAAAATTTCTTTTTTAGCGTACTTTTTGCGCGAATCATGGGTTGGCATTTCTTTTACCACGTCGTACATTTTATAAATACCCGGGTATGCACTCGTTAGGTCGCGCTCAGTATCAAAACTATATTGCGACATAAGCACCCAAATACGTAAGCACCCCTCAGAATAATCACATTGCTTTTCATTCATAGCACGTGCAATTAAATGAATACTATCGGCTAACTTCGCGTTACGCTTTAAACGCGACTGTTTTAGCTTTTGCTGTTGCTCTGCCTGTTTTTTGCTAATTAGCTTTTTTTGCACATTTAGCTTATAGAGCAACTGACCCGCATAAAATGCCAAGCCCGCTATAATAGCAGCACCTACAACTAAGGCTAAGATCACTGCTGTACTCATTGCGTGTCCTTATTACTTATCTTCGTCGTCATCTAGCCATTCATTCGCTAGATCGTTTGATAGGTATTGATCAAAGTCTGAATTACTGTCTTCATCGCTGAAGTCATCTTCAAACTCTTCTTCATCTTCAATGCCTAATAATTTACAAAGCACTTGGTGACGCGCTATGCGGCTATTGAAGTATTTTGCATCTTTACCCGTTAGCATTTCACCTTGCTCATGACGCTCAACTAATTTAAGTAAGCGCTCATCATTTTCAAGGACTTCTAACTCTTGTTCAGGCGTTAATTCTGGTTCAACGGCCTTTTTAAGCTCAGCTACAGGTTTAAGGTTACGTTTCATTTCGATTTTTGGTTCAGCAGCAGGTGCAACCAATGGCACTGCTTTTTTACTACCAACGCGTTTATCTTTAGTAGCCGAACTTGCTTTTTGAGTGTCATTACTCAATGCATCCGGTGCATTACGTGAACCAGGCTTAGCACCCTTAGTTTTTTTAACACGTTGCTCTTTCAATGCGCGCATTTCTCTAAGCTTATCTTGGCTTAAACGAACGGGACCATTTGATGGTATTTTACGTGACTTTTTCTTTCTACTCATATCTTGATCGTCTCACTTAAGAGGTTTTGAGCGAGGCGCAACTCAATGGGCATCGCGGTGCTGGCCTAGCCAGGAGAATTCAGTTTGGGCATTTTGTGCGCCAAAGCACAGTTAAGGTGCTTTTTTTTAAACGGGGGGTATTGTAACAGGACAAATAAAAAGGCGGTAGAGAAAACATCTCTACCGCCTACTAATCTGAGCGCCGTTATATGGACACTTCTCCCTTCGACTTTTTAGCCTTTATTGTTTTTATTATTATTTTCTATCCGTATTTTTATTATTTATCTTCCGTGTAGCATTCCATTTTGTTTTTATTATTAAACTTCCATGAGTATTTTATTATTTTCGGTCTTCCTAACACTTTTTTGATATTTCCTTTGGTAGCACACTCTATGTGCTATTCAGTCGTGCCGCGCTACTATCCTTATAACGTTTTCCTATTTGTTATTGTTTTTGCGACAGGGGTTAATTTACTCGTTAATAATTTTGTTACAACTAATTTATATCTTTTTTATTGTACTACACATGATAAAAAGCACTAAAAAATATTAATTACAAGAAGTTACATTAAAAAATAAAAATAAAATGAGATTTTTCTTACATCAAAGCATGGTCAATGTCTTACAAGAGAAGGAGCTTTATCGGTCACGGCAGGCACAAAAAAAGCAGCTAAAGCTGCCTTTTTCACTAATTAACAATATATTATGTTAACAACATCTAAATAAATACGACTTTAGTGTAGACCACCAAGGTATTTAGAGAGTGTTTCAATGTCTTTATCTGTTAGTTTCTTTGCAATGTCCTGCATAACACCATTTAGGTCGTTATTACGAACACCATCTCTGAACTGTTCAAGTTGTGACTTGATGTATTCTGGATGTTGGAAAGAAATCTTTGGGAATTTAGCAAGTGAAGAGCCATTACCACGTGGACCATGACAAGCCGCACATGATGGGATACCGCGCTCAGCATCACCTGCTTTATATAACATGGCGCCTGTTTCTTGAACATCTTTCGGTGTAGCACCTTCAGACATGTTCAAAGAAGCAAAGTAAGCAGCCAAGTCTTTCATATCTTGATCACTTAATGGCATTGCCATGCCGCTCATTACTGGATTCATACGACCTTCTTTACCGCCCGAAGTCATACCTAATTTAAATTCAGTAAGCTGCTTGTATATGTAATCTGCGTGTTGGCCTGCAATTTTTGGGTAGATGTTAACCGGCGCATTACCGTCTGGGCCGTGACAAGCCGCACACGTTGCTGATTTTTCTTTACCTGCGTTTACATCGCCATCAAATGCTGTTGCGTTGCTTGCTGACAACGCACCAAGCAATATAGTTAAAGATAGTGCTATTTTTTTCATGGTGAATTCTCTGTTTCCGACCCTGTATCATCTACAATATGGATGTTGTGATTTTTATATTCTACACGATATTAAATTCTCTGGCACGTTTTCTACACACATTAAACCTATAAATTATAGGGTTTTGAGTAAAATTAAACGCTAAGCCAGTTAAAATGTACTGTCAGCAATGATCTTACATGCTCAAATACACTTTTTAATAGCTACTTTATAGTATAAAATACGCGTCACGGGTGAATTTGGTTTACCCAATGTTATTTTTTAAGTTTTAGGAGAGCCTGTGCTCAAATCTCGTATCAAGTATAACACTGCGTCTTTTGTTACAAGCGCGCCAGACATCACTAAATTACCTGCTGATACGGGAATTGAAGTCGCGTTTGCCGGTCGCTCTAATGCAGGTAAATCAAGTGCGCTAAATGCCCTAACCGATCAAAAGTTAGCACGAACCAGTAAAACACCCGGCCGTACTCAGCTGATCAACACCTTTGAACTTGCCGATGTAGATAATATGCGCCTAATTGACCTACCTGGCTATGGGTTTGCAAAAGTGCCGATTGAAATGAAAAAGAAATGGCAAAAATCGCTAGGCGAATACCTGCAAAAACGTCAAAGTTTAAAAGGTATTGTGGTATTAATGGATATTCGTCATCCATTAAAAGATTTAGACCGCGACTTAATTAATTGGGCTGTAGGCAGTGAAATTCCGGTATTGGCACTATTAACTAAAGCCGATAAGCTAAAGCAAGGTCCGCGTAAATCACAAGTTCTTAGTGTTCGTCGTGAGTTAAGTGGATTAGATGGCGATATTACGGTTCATGCATTTTCATCACTTAAAGGCACCGGCTTACCAGAAGTCGCTAAAAAGCTAGATGAGTGGTATTTAGGCCCAATAGTGGCCGTTCCACCTGCTGATTTAGCAACGCCAGATAGCGAATAATTACTGTAAGTAAAATTTTTGCTGTGCGGAGGTAATAAAATAGCCGAGCTCATCTGTTTCGGCTATTTCAGCCCACTGATAAAACACATTACGCGCAACTCGCGCAAAGCAGCCGTAGGGTAACTGCATATAAGGCACGGCCGCGCCTTTGTAGTCATTGATATAAAGTGACTCAGAACGACTTAATAGCCATGTACGGTTTAAATTATCAATACAACAAATAACGCTTCCCTCTGATGTCGGTTCACTGTGCCAATTTACAATAATAAAAGGCGCATCCTTAACCTCAATCGCGATTTTTTCTACAGGTGTTTTTAAGTAAAACTGCCCATCTTCGTTGCATAATACACTGGCAAAAAGTTTCACCATTGATTGACGGGTAATTTCACTACCTGCGTAAAACCATTTACCTTGCTCATCAATCAATAATGGTAACTGCCCGCAATAAGCGGGCTGCCATTGTTCAAAAGGTTTGCTTGGCTCGCTGAGTTGCTTGCTAAGCTCGTTAAGTGAAATCACTGTTTTTTAAATGTTAGTGCAAAAGTAACCGGTACAGCAGTAGCAATTGAAGGTAATCCGGCTAATTTTTGTAACTGCATTACCCCTTCAGTGATCTTAAAGTCATCACTGTTGATAATAATAGGGGAGAATGATGCCACACTTAAATCTCCATTGGCCGCACTGCTTACGAGTACATCAACAGCAAGTGGCTTTTTATGGCCATGAAAGTCTAGCTCAGCGCTAATACCTTTTAATACGTACTGCCCAGGTTGCTTAATAAGTGACAACTTATCAGATAAGTCAGCGGTTAATACTGCGTTTGCAAACGTGTCAGACTCAAACAATATCTTACTTAAACGTTCGTTACGGATTGGGATAAAGGTTTCGGCTGAGGTTAAATCAACGTTTACGCTAAATTGACCCTGATCGCTCAGCTGCCCTGCTAACTGAGTAAAGTGACTTGCTTCAGCAATGCTATTTTTTTTAATTGATACAAAACTTAATTGGCTTTTATCGTTCAATAGTTGCCAGTTTGCCGATGCAGCACCTGAAACTAGTAAACATGATAAAGATAAACCTGCGATAGCTAACGTTTTAAACATAATGCACTCCTAAAATAAAAAGACTTATACCGGTAAAAATAATACTTTGATCAGCCAAGCTGAAAATCATTAGTTACTGTGTGGTAAATCGAAAATGCTAAGTAGACTGATGGTATCACTTGAAACGCTAAGTGCAATTAGAGAATAAATTTAACGCTTGGATGCAAGGCAATAAAAAACGGCCCATCAAATATATGATAGGCCGATATAGCAAACTGGGGAGAAGCTATTAATACGTTGCATCTTACGATGCATCATCAACAGGATGCCCTACAGGATGAGGACGGGCGGCACTTTACCAAAAGCAAGTGTAAAAATACAAGCATATTATTAATAATCGTAGCGAATTGACGAACCCCTAACGATTTAATACAAACTGCTGTTTAATTTAACTTTTTTTTAACCTGCAAGATGAAGAAAAAGCGCCGTTAGGCGCTTTATGATAATCTTTTTGAACTCTGTATTTGGCCTATATTAAAGCCAGTACAGTAGCGCTAAATTAGTGTGCTTGTTCCCAGTTATCACCTTCGTCAGCTTCAACAATAAGTGGTACATCTAACTGCGCCGCTTGTGACATCAGCTCACAAATCTGTTTGGTATATTGCTCAGTACATTCTGTTTTAATCTCAAATACCAATTCATCGTGTACCTGCATAAGCAGCTTAACTGTATTAGGTGCTTGCTGATTAACCCAAGCATGCACGCTTAACATCGCTTTTTTAATAATATCGGCCGCAGTACCTTGCATCGGCGCATTAATTGCTGCGCGCTCAGCGCCTTTGCGACGAGCACCATTACGCGCATTTATTTCTGGTAAATGTAAGCGACGGCCAAAAATTGTTTCTACATAGCCTTTTTCGGCCGCTTTCTCACGCGTTGTTTCCATGTATTCTAAAACACCTGGAAAACGCTCAAAATATTTATCAATATAATGCTGCGCTTCATGGCGTGGTACATCAAGTTGACGTGCTAAGCCAAATGCTGACATGCCATAAATTAAGCCAAAGTTTACCGCTTTAGCTTTACGGCGCATATCTGATGTTACCTCTTCAAGCTCAACCCCAAATACTTCAGCAGCCGTGGCACTGTGAACATCTAAGCCATTAGCAAATGCGCTTAGTAATCCCTTATCTTGCGAGAGATGCGCCATAATACGCAGTTCTATTTGGCTGTAATCGGCAGCCACAATTTTATATCCATCTGCGGCAATAAACGCTTCACGAATACGACGCCCTTCCTCTGAACGAATAGGAATATTTTGTAAATTAGGATCGCTTGAGCTTAATCGACCTGTTGCTGTTACCGCTTGGTGATAAGAAGTATGCACTCGCTGCGTGCGTTCATTGACTATCAAGGGTAACTTATCGGTGTAGGTTGATTTGAGCTTAGATAAACCACGATGCTCAATAATCACTTTAGGCAATGGGTAATCATGCGCTAACTCTTGTAGTACTTCTTCTGCTGTAGAGGGCGCGCCTTTAGGTGTTTTTTTGATAACGGGCAATTCGAGCTTTTCAAATAACAGCACCTGTAGTTGCTTTGGTGAGCTTAAGTTAAACGGTTCGCCCGCGATTTCAAACGCTTCTTTTTCAAGCTCAAGTAATCGCTCACCTAAACGTTGGCTATGCGTGGCCAACATGTTGCTGTCGATAGCAACACCGGTGCGCTCAATATCAGAAATAACACTTACTAGTGGCATTTCTATATCTTCAAACACCGATTTTAGTTTTTCATCCGCTTCAAGTTTCGGCCATAACACTTGGTGCAAACGCAAAGTAATATCGGCATCTTCAGCGGCATAAGGCGCTGCTTTTTCAAGTTCTATTTGATTAAATGTAAGCTGCTTTTTACCTTTACCAGCAATATCTTCAAAGCTAATATTTTTGTGGCCTAAGTATTTAAGCGCCAATGAGTCCATATCATGACGGGTGCCTACGCTATTAAATACATAAGACTCCAGCATAGTGTCGAACTTAATACCATTTAATTCGTAGCCTGCATTGGCAAGCACGCTTTTATCATATTTTAGATTTTGACCTACTTTAGCTTTATTTTCGTCTGCTAATATCGGCCCCAACTTTTGCATCACAAATTCAAGGCTTAACTGCTCGGGCGCACCGGGGTAATCGTGTGCTATTGGTAAATAAGCCGCTTCCCCTGCTTTAACCGCAAAGCTCATACCGACCAATTGCGCTTTCATATACTCTAAACTGGTTGTTTCTGTATCAAAAGCAAATAGCTCAGCTTCATTAAGCTGTTCTATTAATGTCTCAAATTGGGCCTCAGTTAAAATAGTTTCATAGTGCGTATCTTCAACTTTTGGCAGCTCATTCTCTTGCGTTGGGACTGCTAAATGTGTGTCGGCATCTTTTGGGTTGTCTAGCAATTCAGCTAGCCAACGACGAAACTCACATTCACCGTATAAGGCAATTAATTCGTCTTTATTCGGTGTTTGCAATTTAAAAGTATCAAGATCAGCTTCAACCTCAACATCACATTTAATAGTGGCAAGCTCATAGCTTAACGGTAAATGATCAATCGCTTTTGCCAGTTTCTCGCCTATTTTACCTTTTATATCAGAAGCATTATCAATTACGCCCTGAAGCGATCCGTACTTTTGTAACCATTTAACTGCTGTTTTAGGTCCACAACCCTCAACGCCAGGAATATTATCTACTTTGTCGCCCATTAAAGCTAAATAATCGATAATAAGTTCAGGTCCAACACCAAACTTTTCAACCACAGTTTCGGGATCTGAAATACTGTCGGTCATGGTATTAATCAAGGTTACATGCTCATTGACCAACTGCGCCATATCTTTATCACCAGTCGATACCAGCACATGACGTTGTTGCTCAGAGGCAATCCGTGCAAAAGTACCGATTACGTCATCGGCTTCCACGCCCTCAATACTAATTAACGGAAAACCCATTGCTTTGATAATACTGTGCAGCGGCGCTATTTGAGTACGCAGATCATCAGGCATTGGCGGACGGTTCGCTTTATACTCACTGTACATATCATTTCTGAAGGTTTTACCTTTGGCGTCAAATACCACCACCATATGTGAGGGATCATATTGTTTGATCAAACTTTTAAGCATGTTTACCACGCCATAAATGGCACCGGTGGCCTCACCCTTAGAGTTGGTTAGATGTGGTGGTGAATGATAAGCACGAAACAAATATGAAGAGCCATCAACTAAAATAAGCGGGTTTTCGGGGATCTGAGCCATGGTAAAATTGGATCCTAAATACAAAAAAGTAATATGAGTGTAAGCATGCCATAAGGCAGTAAATAAAACGACTGTGAATTAATGTGAGTAATAGCGCTACATTTTTGGTAAGTTGTGGATAACTATGTAGATAACACCCACGAACAATTCATCCGAAGCATCTTAAAATGCCTAGATTAATTTGTAATTTATTGTTTTGTCTAAAAAAAGATAATTCGAGGTTCTTTTTTATTATTTTTTTATTAGTGTGGAAAAAGCATTTATACCGTCACTGGTTTTATAACCCACCTTAATTATTTACGTCCATTTAAATAACTGGATGGGCATTCTAGCATAATGGATCAAAGATCATAGCGATCCTTTATAATTTTTTTCATGGCTACTAATCACTAAATGGCATATAGCGCATAACAAGGTGCTTTGCGCCTAAAAAACGAGCAAATAAATTTTTAAATCGGCTGATTCATCGTGTTAAACTTTATTTAAGAGACTTTAATGGAGCGAAATGATATGAAAAATATAGCTGTAATTTTAGCAGGTTGTGGTGTGTTTGATGGTAGTGAAATTAATGAGGTGGTACTGACTTTATTACACATTGAAAAAAATAATGCTCAGTATCAGTGCTTTGCACCTGATATAGAGCAGTACCACACCATTAATCACATCACTGGTGAAGAAATAGCACAGCCGCGAAATGTATTAGTTGAATCAGCTCGCATCACCCGTGGCAATATAAAGTCACTCGCTGAATTAGACGTTACACAATTTGATGCACTCATTGTCCCTGGGGGCTTCGGGGTAGCTAAAAATCTATCTGACTTTGCTATTAATGGCACTAACGCTAAAGTAAACGAGGCAGTACTTAGCGCTTGTAAAGCGTTTGCGGATGCAAAAAAAGCCACGGGTTACATGTGTATTGCACCGGCTCTATTGCCTTTTATTTATCATAAACCTCAGCTTACTATTGGTAATGATAGCGACACAGCCGAGGCTCTTAGCACATTAGGCGCTGAACACGTAGAGTGTAAAGTGGATGATATTGTTATTGATAAAAGCAATAAACTCGTTACGACACCGGCCTATATGTTGGCACAATCTATTATGGATGCAGATGCAGGAATCGATAAGTTAGTGCGTAACGTATTAGCTATGAGTTAGTCGTAAGGGCTTTGATCGCATTAAAGGCGTAATGATCCCGTTTTATAATTTAACTACGCGCTAAACCATGTAATTTTATTGAGTTAAGACAATCATTAGTCGTATTTCTAAATAAAATCGACTCTGAGCATTTTATAAATGACTTAGTGGAGTTATAATTGGTTTAAATTCCGTCATTTAAAATCGTGATTGATCACGTTCAAATTGAAGTGGGCAAGGCAAAATGAAAAAACTATCAGCTGCAGCATTACTTGTGCTAGCAACCACCGCATACGCACAGCCATATGATAACTCTATGACTGAAGATGCAATTAAAAAACGTTTAGCGCCTATCGGTGCTGTTTACCTTGAAGGTGAAAAAGTAGCGGTTGCTGCACCAACAGGGCCTCGTTCAGGCGAGCAAGTATATCAAGCGGCCTGTTTTGCTTGTCATGGTACAGGTGCTTTAGGCGCTCCTAAATCAGCTGACGATTGGGCTCCTCGTATTGCTAAAGGAAAAGATACCTTATTAGATCATGCAATCAATGGCTTCAATGCAATGCCGCCACGTGGTACATGTATGGATTGTTCTGATGATGAAATAAGCGCAGCAATCGACTTTATGACTGCTAAATAAAATCAGTCAGGCAAAAACTATAAATGAAAGGCTTACTCACAGTAAGCCTTTTTTGTTTCTAATTATCGACTTTTCGCAGCATAATAAGATAAATATCTACTTGACGCAAAATGTTAAAAGTGGAACTATAATGATTAATAACTATACAAAAAATTATAACTGGTTAAACATCATTGGAAGATAAACTCATTGTACCGAGTAGCGTAGTGCGCCAAAATAAACGACTAAAAGCACTATTGAAAAAGTACAAACATGCCTACCACCTCCACAATGCCCTGATACAGTTATCAGAGCAAGCAAGTACTGTTGCCGAATTAACCTTACTTTACCCAGCTATTCATGACATTTTACAAAAGTATGTCCCGAGTAAAAGCTTTTATGTGGTGCTTGTTGAGCCGCAATCACAACAGTTGGAACTGTCTTATTTTTCTGATGAAAAAGATGGCATTTCTGTACCACTTAATCGGGAGAATAATTTTAAAGAAGGCGCAACGGGTTATGTGTTTAAGCAAGGAAAGACCATTTATTTCACTAAGCAACAAATGCATGATGCTGCACAGCAAGGCTTATTTAAAGCATTAGGTACACCTGCAGAACACTGGGTAGGCGTTCCAGTTTATCAAGAAAAAAATATTATTGGCGTATTAGCAGCGCAAAGTTACGACACTGAGCAAGGTTATAGTTCGCAACAAATAAACCTACTTGAAGCAATATCACTTTATTTAGCGACAGCTATTGAACGCGTTAAGAAACGAGAATTGCTCGAATCAGAAGTAAAACTAAGAACCCGTGCATTAACGCAAAGCAATGATGCTTTAAATGTTGAAATACAACAGCGAAAAAGCGCCCTGCAACGCCAGCAAATATTATTTAAAATTTCAGAGCTGACAACTCAAGCTAAAAACCTAGATGATGCTTATTTTCAAATACACGAAATAATAAAAACCATCACTTACGCAAAAAATCTTTATATTGCCTTGTATGATAAAGAAACGGGCTGGATTAGTTTTCCTTACAGTGTTGACGAATTTCAAGGCAGCACCCAACCAAGGCGCTTTGCAAAAGGGTACAGTGAGCTGGTGATCAGCACTGAAGAAACACAAATAATTCACCCGCAAAGAGCACAAGAGTTATTAGATAGTGGTATTGTAGAGCGTGAAAAACCAATTGATGAATCTAGAAGAGCCACCAGCTGGCTTGGCGCTCCGCTAAAAACATCGCAAGGAGTTATAGGTTTAATTGTTTGCCAAGCTTATAATAATGAACACCTTTTCACACAAGATGATGCAGAACTCATAACCTTTGTATCGCATCAAATTGCCACGGTATTACAAACAAAATTAGCCTCACAGGCGCTGAAAAAGAGCCACCAAGAGCTCGCTTCTCGAGTAAACGAAAAAACCAAAGAGCTAAGCCAAGCAAATTTGCATTTACAGATGCAAATTGATGAGCGTAAAAAAATAGAGCAGCAGCTGTATCACGATGCGCACCATGACTCATTAACAAGCTTGCCAAATCGTAATTTATTTTTAACGCAGCTAGAAAAAACGCTACAGTTTTACCAACGTCACCCTGATGAGCACTTTGCGGTACTGTTTATTGATCTTGATAAATTTAAAGATATAAACGACCAGCTTGGGCACCATGCCGGAGACGAATTTTTAATTAGCGTGGGTCAGTTGTTCTCTCAATGTATCCGTGAGCATGATTTATTAGCACGCTTAGGGGGAGATGAATTTGTCATTTTACTCACTCATTTAACCGAGCCAAACCAAGCTGAAGATGTTGCAAATCGAATCATCAACATCATGCGAAAACCTTTTTGTACAAAAGGTATTTGTGTGCAAAGCGGCGCGAGTATTGGTATCACTTATTCAAAACAAAGCTATAAACATACAGATGAAATTATTAGAGATGCTGATGCCGCAATGTATTACGCTAAAAACTCTGGTAAAAATCGCTTCGAATTATTTCACCCGTTACTCACAGAGCCAATGCTGCAACATGAGTCACAAACATTGCACCATTTTGATGTATTACCTATGACGCTTCGTGGCTCAGATATTATTTCTATGGATGAGCATTATCAATATGCCTCATTATTTGAAGCGTTTGGTGAACACCCTGTACTTGGCTTTACTAGTTTTGATATTTTAAAGAAATTTGCAAGTGATAAAGAACAGCATATAAAAGTAGAACTCCAACTGATTTTACAAGCGTATCAACAAGCGAAAGACGCTGAAATAAGCGTTGCTCTTCTGCCTTGCTCAAGTCTGCTTTTAGAAAAGCATGAGTTCTCTTTATTAACTGCTGCACTAAAGCAGCCATTAAACATGGATTTGCTTTGTTTGTTGTTTGATGATCAAGAATTACGTTACGCCAGTGCGCTGCAACTAGAAAACTTAAAACAGCTTAAAGCGCTGGGCTACTCTATTGGTCTAAATAATTTCGCAAAGGATAAATGCGAGCTTAATTTAGTGACCGAGATAGAATTTGATTACTTACTATTAAGCTCCACTTTCAGTAAACGAATATTGCAGCAGGAATGCTATGACTTACAGCTACAAGGTTTGCTGGCTATCACTAAACTTAAACACATTAAAGTGATAGCTAAAGGCCCGTCAATATTAAACTTTAGAGCTCTTTTAGATAAACACGGCATAAACCTATTCGTTGCTAAACAGCACCCACTAACCAGCGCTATACCAGCTACACTTAAAAACTCAGAATTAAAATAGCGCTAAACACACCTTATTGTGGTTTTTTTAGCATTGCCCTTAAATTTGCAACCCGAGCTTGGCCTTTTTCCATGCGTTCAGCTTGAGTATTAGGCGCTTTTTTGTTTTCAAAAGCGAGATCATCTTGGGGTAGCTCTTGCACAAACCGGCTGAGCTCCGTTTGCGATGTTTCACCAAATTGACGACGAATTTTAGCATACGTTAAGGTTAGCTCTTGCTGCGCGCGGGTAATACCTACATAGGCAAGGCGGCGCTCTTCATCTACATTATCCTCATCAATGCTTACTTGGTGTGGTAATAGCCCCTCTTCCATGCCTACCATAAATACATAAGGGTACTCGAGTCCCTTTGAAGCATGCAGCGTAAGTAATTGTACTGCATCTGCTTCATCTTCTTCCTCGTTACGCTCTAGCATATCGCGCAGGGTCAATTTACTAACCACTTCAGCTAACGTCATTGGCGGATTATCGGCATCGCCAGTCAGCATATCGGTGATCCAGCGGTATAGCTCGGACACATTTTTCATCCGCATTTCGGCGGCTTTGGCACTCGGTGATGATTCATATAAATAGGCTTCATAATTAATATTTCGCACTAAATCTTTGACCGCTTCTAAGGTATCGCTGCGTACTGCGTTATCCGACAGCTCAACCACCCAACGGGCAAACCCAGCTAACGCATTAAAACCACGTCCTTTTAGTCTGTATCCTAAGTCGTTATCAAAACAGGTGGCAAACAAGCTTTGATGTTTTTCATTGGCTAAGGTGCCTAGTTTTTCAAGCGTCACCGTGCCTATTTCACGCCGTGGCGTATTCACGATTCTTAAAAAGGCATTGTCATCATCTTGGTTCACTAAAAGACGTAAGTAAGCCATGATATCTTTAATTTCAGAACGTGAAAAAAACGACATCCCGCCGCTAATTTTATAAGGTATACGGTTACTCATTAACGACTTTTCAAAACCACGCGCTTGGTGGTTACCTCGGTACAAAATCGCGTAATCTTTATAACTAGTGCGCTTCATAAACTTATGAGAAATAATCTCTGCAACCACACGCTCAGACTCATGCTCTTCATCGCGACAACCAATGACTTTAATTTGCTCACCATAGCCAAGTTCACTAAAGAGCTTTTTTTCAAACTCATGGGGGTTATTCGCAATCAATATATTAGCCGCTTTAAGAATACGCCCTGCACTACGGTAGTTTTGCTCTAGTTTTATTAATCTTAATCCTGGATAGTCTTTACTTAATAACACCAAATTTTGTGGGCGAGCACCACGCCAAGAGTAAATTGACTGATCGTCATCTCCTACCACGGTAAATCGTGCACGCTCACCAACCAACAATTTTACTAATTGGTATTGGCTGGTATTGGTATCTTGGTATTCATCCACCAGTAAATAACGAAAACGCTGCTGCCATCGCTCACGTGATGTGGCATTACTACTTAAAAGCAGCGTGGGGATCATAATTAAATCATCAAAATCCAGCGCGTTATACGCTCTTAATTGATTTTGGTAACGCGCATACAACTGAGCAAACAAGGCTTTTTGTGGCTCTCTGGCTTCACGAATAGCTTGCTCTGGTAAAATGAGTTCATTCTTCCAACTACCAATTTGCATTTTAAGTAGATTTAGTAAGTCTTTGTCTTTTTTAAGCTCATCTTCGGTTAAATCAGCAAGTAATTGATTCGTATCTTGGTCGTCAAACAACGAAAAACCGGGTTTAAAACCCAGTGTTTTTAACTCTTTTTTGATGATTTCAAGCCCGAGTGTATGAAAGGTAGAGACCCATAAACCTTTAGACTCTTGTTTGCCTAAGGTTTGCAAAACCCGCTCGCGCATTTCTTTAGCCGCTTTATTGGTAAAGGTAACCGCCGCAATATTACGCGCTTGATACTCACACTTCTGTACTAAGTAAGCAATTTTGTTGGTAATAACTCGTGTTTTACCCGAGCCTGCGCCGGCTAATACTAAGCAAGGACCACTAATGTACTTTACCGCTTCATCTTGTTTAGGATTGAGTTTCATAACGACCAGCTGATTGCAAAAAGACGGGCAATTTTAACGTAATCACTACAATACGCCTAGCCAATAAGGTAATATTAGTTATTATCATTTTAGGCAACAGGCAAGGGACGACTATGATTAACCCAGCAAAACTTGAAGAAATTGCGAAACAGATCACTAATAACATGCCACAAGGTGTAAAAAACCTGGCTGATACACTTGAAGGTAAAACCAAGCAAGTGTTACAAAATAAGCTTGCCGAAATGGACTTTGTAAGCCGTGAAGAGTTTGATATTCAAAGCCAAGTGCTGATCCGCACCCGTGAAAAGCTGACTGAATTAGAAGCAAAAGTAGCGATACTAGAACAGCAATTATCGGCAAAAACAGACGCAGAATAATGAATATAACGCCATAGACGAACCTGCTTTATGGCGCTAATCACTCAGTTATTCAAATAGCTCGTCGAGCACATAGTAACCCGTTGCTTGTTGCTGCTCTATGCTCACCCTTAGCAATTTATTAGCTACTTGCTCACCGGTTATTGGTCTATACCGTTTGAAGATGCCAAAACGCGTTAACAGTGGCAGTACCACCTCACCTAGCTTTTCTGCAATTCTAAGCTCTGATCGCTTGCCGACTAACAAAGACGGTTGCAATATACTCAAGCGCGAAAAGCCAAGCTGCTTTACCTGCTGCTCAAGTTCCCCTTTTATTTTTAAATAACGGCTCATGCTATGCGCATTTGCGCCACTTGATGACACCAAACAATAATGAGGAACACCGTTATTAGCCGCCATTTGCGCACAAATAAATTGGTATTCAAAATCAACTTTACGCTGTGCTGCTACGCTTCCTGCTTGCTTTAACGTGGTGCCTAAGCAGGAAAAGAACACGTCACCTTTGAACAATTCAACATGATGCGTCAAATTTTCAAAATCAATAACATGGCTAGTTAATTTAGGATGAGAAAAATCTAATTGGCGGCGCGATAAGCTCACTACTTTCGTATAGCAAGGAGATGCTAACAGCTGTTGTAATAACTGGCTGCCCACTAAGCCGGTACTGCCGATTATTAGCGCCGTTTTGGTCATATTAAAGGTGACTGTCCGCAGATTTATTTAGTACATGGTGTACAGCTTTTTTATAGCTAATGTATTCTTCTTCAGCGCAGCTAACTACCGACTCTAAATCATGCAAGTGACCGTTTTCTAATCCATATACCCAGCCATGCACTGTGAGCTCTTGACCTCGTAACCAAGCATCTTGAACAATGCTAGTGCGCGATACGTTACGCACTTGCTCAATCACATTAAGCTCAATTAAACGATCAAGACGCTGTTTTTCTGGTAGAGCATTAAGTTGCTCTAAATGCTTTTCCTTTACATCACCAACGTGGCGTAGCCAGTTATCAATAAAGCCAAAGCGATCTTCGTTTAATACCGCTTGTACACCACCACAGCCGTAGTGGCCAACAACCATAATATGTTTTACTTTTAATACTTCAACCGCGTACTGCATAACCGATAAACAATTATGATCGGTGTGAACGACTACGTTGGCAACATTACGGTGTACAAATAATTCACCCGGTAGTAAATCAACAATTTGATTAGCAGGAACTCGTGAGTCAGAGCAACCAATCCATAAGTATTCTGGATTTTGTTGCATCGATAAAATTTTAAAAAATTCAGGATTAGCTTCGCTCGTTCTAGATGCCCAGCGTTTATTATTTTCTAGTAGGTTATTTAAATTTCTCATTACATCTCTTTTAGGTCGAGGGCGTTAAACTGGCTAAAATTAAAATATTACGGGGTGTTAAGTGCTTCTCACAAAATGTACTAACACTGACGTTATAGCCTTGCTGTTGCAAATATAAAGCACGATCGAGCACAAGCCAAACTTCTATTGCTCTTCTAAACACATGTCGAACCAGTTCAACTCGTTCTGTCACCTTTTTTCGCGCCTGCCCAATCAATAAAAACTTATTGTAATCAATATCTTTTGGCAGTTTTAAGGCTTTTTTATCTGCCGCCCACTTACAAAATGATTCAAACGAATCTGAAAATATTGCTTTATTCACTGAGGGCACACTAACATACGCCAACTCACCGGTGACTGACTTTCTTAAAGCATCAAACCCGAGTCGCCACTCAACTTCTGTTTTTCGTACTTTGCCCACTCGCGATGGAGCCGTGACAGTTTCTTGCAAAGCGAGTTTTAAATCTCGATGAGTTAAATTAAGCGCACTTCGCTTCGCCTGTTCGCTCATTGCTTGATAATTATTCTCGGTAAACAAGTGATAGCAACAAGGTGAAAAACTAATTTGTGTTACTTTGGCCGCACTGGCTTGATGCATAAATGTTTGATGTAACGCACCGCAGGCATGTAAAGCAACGGCATGGGTTTGTGGGTTAAAAAAATCCTGAGTGTTATCTGTGAGTACATCAGCTTGGCTAAATTGCATAGCAAGCCCCTGTTGCTGCGCACTTTTTTGTCCTTGCTCACATAAGTGAGATTGTAGCTCAATACTGTGCACGCTCGGCGCACCATTAAAAGCTAACATTCGTCCTAAATGGCCTTTGCCTGCACACCACTCTAAAATAGGCTGATCATTGGCAGGTAGCGCACCAACAAAGTCTTGTAGCTGTGTAAACTTTCGTCCTTTAATACCGTTACTAATCCAAAACGGATAATCCGTTCGACTGCTTGTTATGACAGGGAGTGAAGCTAATCGGCTTAATTGCTCAATACCGGGTATGTAAGGTGAAAAAAACTGATAAAGTTGCGCTTGATCAGTATCTAACTCAGCAACGTCCTGATCAGTTAAAGCAGTTAGGGGGTCGTGTAATTCAGGCCATGGTAAACAGTCAAAATCAAACGCAGTACATTGCCAATAAGAGCGCGTATTCATCAGTAACGAATCGAGGGCAGTAAATTGCTCAGTTAAGGTCATAACAGCTTAAAATATTAAAAAGGCAATAAATTATACCAGTACACTCGCGCCTAATTAAGCGGTTATTTTTTTAACCTCGCAGAGCAAGGGGATTACTTAACTTTCCCACCTTTTTATTGGTTAAATTAGCCATTAGCGTGCTTTGAACATTAACCGTAAATAAAGGGGAATAGAAATAATACTAATAATAATGGCCGCAATCAGCATCCAAGAAAGCTGCAACGTTTCTTGTTTTTTATATTTATAAATAAAATCGGCTTTTACTTCGTCAAACTTTGTTTGGTCAATCTCATATAAATCAGCAATCAAACGCCATTTGGCCATCGACATATTACCCACATTGGTGCTTGGCGGTACAATATAGTCTTTTAGCACTTCGGCCTCAAAAGCTAATTGATGAAAACTACGCTCAGGGGCATAAAACTGCTGAGTAATGGCGATGGCTTCATCCATATTCATTACCGCATAACGCCACCCTTTTAAACTCGCTTGGTAAAACTTTTCTACCGTATCGGGGTGGTACTTAATCATGTCATCACTGGTAAATAAAATATCTGCGTATACGTCCATGCCATAACGTTGTGGACATATAAGTCGATGAGCAATACCTTGCTGATCCATATAATAAGGTAAGTCGGTAACATAGACTTCGATGGCATCTATTTTATTTTCCATCCATGCTTTTTGTAATTTATCGCCTTTGTATATAACCAACTTTTCGATATTTATACCGCTGCGCTTGAGCATAGTTAACAACTCAGAATTGCTCTCTTTACTCACTTCACTTACACGTTTATTGACAAAATCACGGGCATGAAAAATATCAGAGCTTTCTTTGACCATCCAGCAATAAGGAGAAAACTGTAATATGGCAGCCATGGCTACAAAGGGTTTACCTGCAATACGCTGCTGTAAAATACCAGAATGCGCAACCCCAAACTGGGCTTCACCACGCTCTACCGCGCCAAAACTATTGGGCCGTTTTGGATCGGCAGGCACAATAGTGACGTCTAAACCGGCCTCATCATAATACCCTTTTTGCTGAGCCATATAATAACCCGCAAATTGAAATTGATGTGTCCACTTTAATTGTAGTGTGACTGATTCCTGCGCCATTAACTGGCTACAAAAAAGGCAGGCGCTAATTATCATTCCTTTAAGTAACAAAGAGAGTTTCCAAAAAACGTAGTGATTAACGTAACTATATGTAAAGCAGCTAATAAAGCAAGCATCCACAGAAGATGCCTGCTTAAAGTAGGATTATGCTAAGGCGAGCTTTTCAAGCTTTTCTGCTTGAGGTTGGGTAGTTAAAAACTGGGTGAAACACGGGTTATGGGTTTCGTCTTGAACACTGTAACCTAGGCGATTTAAGTGCTCATTAAACATCTCATATTGGCTTGGTTCAATAGCAAAGCCTGCTAATACATTCCCCATTGACCCGCCATGATTACGGTAGTGAAATAAAGTGATATTCCAGTTACTACCCAGCGTATCTAAAAAGCGCGCCAATGCGCCTGGGTACTCTGGAAACTCAAACCTTAGTAAGCGTTCATGTAACTGCTCTGGCGCTTTACCGCCAACCATATAGCGTACATGCAGCTTTGCTAATTCGTTATCTGACAAATCGCAAAAGGTATATTTGTTATCTGTTAGACTTTGTTTAAGCTCTTCAAGTTCTGCTAACCCTTGGCGCAGTGCAATACCAACAAAAATTTGCGCCTCGCCAGGCCCTGCATATCGATAGTTAAATTCGGTAATAGCACGCCCACCTAAAGATGCACAAAACTGCTTAAAACTACCGCGCTTTTCATCAATGGTTACGGCTAATAAAGCTTCGTTTTTCTCACCCAGCGCAGTGCGCTCAGCCACATAACGTAAGCGATCAAAGTTTAAATTAGCACCAGACAAAATAGCGGCTAAATTTAACCCTTTTAAACCCGACTGCTGAGACCATTTTTTAAGCCCTGCAGTTGCAAGTGCGCCTGAAGGTTCGGCAATAGCACGGGTTGATACAAAAATATCTTGCATGGCAGCACATATTTCATCATCTGATACGGTCACCACTTCATCGCAAAACTTTTGCGCCAATCTAAATGTTTCGCTACCAATTATTTTTACGGCAACACCATCGGCAAAGCTTCCTACTCTTTCTAGCTCTACAGGCTCTCCCGCTTCCATGGCAGCTTTTAAACAAGCACTTTCATTAGCCTCGACTCCAATCACTTTGATATCTGGGCGCAGCGATTTAATGTATACCGCCATACCCGCCAGCAATCCGCCGCCGCCAACAGGAATAAATACCACGTCTAAGTCGTTCAGCTGTTGCATTAGTTCACGGGCAACTGTGCCTTGACCCACAATGACATCGGGGTCATCAAATGGAGGGACAAATACGCCGTTTCGCTGCTCAGTTAATTCAAGCGCATACGCCTTTGCGGCATCAAACTGATGACCATGTAACACGACTTCCCCGCCCAATGCTCTTACCGCATTAACCTTAATTTCAGGCGTGGTTACGGGCATGACAATAGTGGCTTTATGCCCTAGGTGTGAAGCACTCAGCGCCACCCCTTGAGCATGGTTACCTGCCGATGCGGTGATCACAACCGAGCCCTTTGGCAGCTTATTTAATTTATTAAAAGCACCACGTAATTTAAACGAGTACACCGGTTGCTGATCTTCACGCTTTAACCAAACATGATTGCCTAATCGTGCACTCAATTCGGCCATTTCACTCACCTCAGTCACCTTAGCTAAAGGCTCCATATTGGCTTGGATAATCGCGCGAAAATAATCGAGTTCTTGAGAAACCATACCTAACTAAGCTCCTCCAGTTTGGCTAAATCGCGAACCGCACCTTTATCGGCACTGGTTGCAAGTAGCGCATACGCTTTAAGCGCAGATGAGACATAGCGATCGCGGTTAAGCGGCTTATACGCTTGTTTACCACGAGCCAATTGTTTTTGCCTGCGAGCTTCGAGTTCCTCATCGCTTAATGCTAAAGTGATTTCTCGAGTGGCAATATCGATGATAATTTTATCGCCATTTTCAACATAAGCTATCGCGCCACCGCTGGCTGCCTCGGGAGACACATGGCCAATTGATAAACCCGATGTGCCTCCTGAAAAACGCCCATCAGTAATTAATGCACACTTCTCTGCCAAGCCTTTTGATTTTAAGTAGCTGGTTGGGTATAGCATTTCTTGCATGCCAGGACCGCCTTTAGGGCCTTCATAGCGAATTACAACCACATCGCCGGCTTTTACTTCACCATTTAAAATCCCTTCTACAGAGTCATCTTGAGACTCATAAACAACAGCAGTACCTTCAAAATGCAGCATTTCATCGACAACGCCGGCACTTTTAACGATACAGCCATCTATTGCTAAATTACCTGAAAGCACGGCAAGGCCGCCATCTTGACGAAATGCATGTTCAACACTGCGAATACAACCGTTTTCACGGTCGTTATCACCCTCATCCCAACGACAATCTTGGCTCATGGCTTTGGTGGTACGAATGCCTGCCGGACCCGCGCGGTAAAACTTTCGCGCCGCTTCGTTATTAGGATCCGTTGCATCCCATTTTTTTACCAACTCACCCATGGTCATGCCGGCAACATGATTAACCGATAAATCAACCAAGCCGGCTTTACCAAGCTCGCGTACTATGGCCATCATGCCACCAGCGCGGTGTACGTCTTCAATGTGGTATTGCGCGGTAGCTGGCGCGACTTTACATAAAAATGGCGTTTTACGTGAAAGCTCATCAATGTGTGACATATCAAAATCTACACCGGCTTCTTGTGCCGCTGCGAGTAAATGTAATACCGTATTTGATGAGCCGCCCATGGCAATATCAACCACCATAGAGTTCATAAATGCGGTTTTATTAGCGATGGCACGAGGCAGTACGTCTTGGTTATCTTTTTGGTAGTACTCGCGGCATAAATCAACGATGCGAGCACCTGCTTCGACATACAATTGTTTACGGTCTTTGTGGGTCGCAAGCGTGGTACCGTTACCAGGTAGCGCAAGGCCTATTGCTTCTAATAAACAGTTCATTGAATTGGCAGTAAACATCCCTGAACACGAACCACAGGTAGGACATGCAGAGCGTTCAACCTGCTCTGAGTCGGCATCACTTACCGATTCATCGGCGCCTTTAACCATGGCATCTACTAAATCGAGTTTAATATCGATATTGGCTAATTTAGTTTTACCCGCTTCCATAGGGCCACCCGATACAAAAATAACCGGTATATTTAAACGCAGCGCAGCTAACATCATCCCAGGGGTGATTTTATCGCAGTTAGAAATACAAATCATCGCATCGGCACAATGGCCATTGACCATGTACTCTACCGAGTCGGCAATTAAATCGCGCGATGGCAGTGAATAAAGCATACCGCCGTGACCCATGGCAATACCGTCATCGATAGCAATGGTATTAAATTCTTTAGGTACACCACCGGCCTGAGTAATGGTTTCAGCCATCAGTTCACTAAGCTGATTAAGATGCACGTGCCCCGGAACAAATTGCGTAAATGAGTTCACAACAGCAATAATTGGCTTACCAAAGTCGGTATCAGTCATGCCTGTTGCACGCCATAATGCTCTTGCGCCTGCGCGTTTACGCCCTTCAGTGGTGGTTGCACTTCTTAATTTAGCCATAGTTACCTCAGTGTTTGCCGCAGTTAATGCGGGCATTCCTCATTCTAAAAATTGATGAATAACCAAATAACCGGTTATTCGTAAAATTCGTTAAATTTATTTTATACAGCCTGTTGCTGTAAGCTTTGTAGCGTCACATGTTTCACATCAACCAATTTATTTAGTTGACTGGTAAGCAAATAAATTGGTTTATCACTATCAACCGTCATGGCCATATTATATTGACCATCGTCCATATTGAGCTGCAAGTGAGTCAAGTCAAAACCACGATGACGTACGACACGTAAAAAGCGCTCGATTGCGACACTTTGACTTTTTAAGGCAATTGTTAAGTTGTGTTTCATTGTGCTTTCTCCGTCATCATTTCATCGTTAGCAGCCCCAGGTGGAACAAGTGGCCATACGTTTTCTTTATCATCAATACAAGCATGAACAATGTAAGGCCCATCGCTATTTAATAAGGCTGTAATTGCATCATCCACTTGATTGGCATGGGTAATCGTTTGCCCAGGAATACCAAAAACAGCCGCTAGCTGTACAAAGTCAGGGTTATCTGACAAGTTAGTTTCGCTAAAGCGCCCTTCAAAAAATAACTCCTGCCATTGGCGCACCATGCCTAAACGCTGGTTATCAAGTATCAGTATTTTTACTGGTAAATTATTACGGCGAATAGTGGCAAGCTCTTGAATGTTCATCATGATTGAACCATCACCTGAAACGGTGATGACAAAGTCATCTTTACGCGCTATCTGTGCACCTATAGCCGCGGGTAAACCAAATCCCATAGTGCCTGCACCACCACTGCTCAAATGGTTGCAAGGGTGGCTAAACTTCATGTGCTGAGCTACCCACATTTGGTGCTGGCCCACATCGCAGCAAACAACACTGGTGCTTGGCATACGCTGGCTTAGTTGATTAAGTAAATAAGGGGCAAATACTTTTTCGCCAGGATAGTCGTAGCGCCATGCATGCTTAACCATCATTTGTTTATTATGATCGCACCACGCTTTTGGTGTAACCACGCACTCAAGGGCGGGAAGTGAAGTTTTTAAATCTGCAATTAATGACGCTTTTGCGGGTTTACGTTTACCGACCTCGGCTGCATCTATGTCTAAATGAATTACGTTTGCTTTTGCAGCAAACTTAGCTAAATTGCCTGTTACACGGTCATCAAAGCGAGCGCCAATACACACTAATACATCACATTCTTGCACGGCTAAATTAGCCGCTTGACCGCCATGCATACCTAGCATCCCTAAATCATATTCGTAATCAGGTAATACACTGCCCAATGCTTTAAGAGTTGAAACCGCAGGCATTTGCGTTTTATTTAAAAATTGCATTAACTGCGCTTGCGCATCAGCGGCATGAACGCCCCCACCAACATACGCTACGGGTTGCTTGGCTTCACTGAGTAATTGATTGGCGATAGCAACTTGGTTTAAATCAAGTTGCGGTAAGTATTCATCTGCCGCCAACCAAGGTTTAAAAGGCACCTGCGCCATTTGAATGTCTTTGGGAATATCAACTAAAACGGGGCCAGGACGGCCGCTTTGTGCTAAATGCATCGCTTCTTGTAATATTTCGGCTAAATCTTCTGCTCGCTCAACCATGTAACTGTGTTTAGTACATGAAAGCGACATGCCAAGCACGTCAATTTCCTGAAAAGCATCAGAGCCAATGGCGGCGGTTGGTACTTGCCCTGTAATAGCAAGTAAAGGCACTGAGTCCATCATGGCATCTGCCAATGCGGTAATTAAATTAGTAGCTCCAGGGCCTGATGTTGCCAAGCACACACCTAAACGTCCAGTACTGCGTGCATAGCCCACGGCGGCAAACCCTGCACCTTGCTCATGACGAGTAAGATAATGTTTTACAGGCGCACCATACAAGGCATCGTAAATGGGCATAATAGCACCACCTGGGTAGCCAAATACTTCATCTACGCCGTGTTTGGCGAGTAAATCTATTGTTAGTTCTGCGCCTGTCATTAGTAAATCCTCATTCCTGTTTGACAACCCATTAAAAATTTAACTCTAAAACTAAAAAGCCCCCCGGACGGTTAAGTGCGGAGGGCTTTTCAATGCTTAGTTTTTTAAAGCACTACGAAGCCCTCGCGGGAATAATCACCACGATAATAATCAGGACTAGGTTAAGTGCATTTTTAAGCATAAAATTCAGTACCATTTAAGATTTAGTCACTGCGAACATCTTGTTTCGCTGTCTTTTTATATTAGTACCGCGCTCAGGGCGGTAAGTCAACACCAAATTCAATTCAAAATAATTATAAAAATACACTTACTCAGGTTTTAAAATTCAATTAAGCGAGGTTAAATAGATTTTTTATCCCTTCATTTCAACTCAGGAAATTCACTATTCTTATAACACTGAATTCTGGTTTGATTAATTTTTAGTAAGCCACCTCATTTTTATCTAACAAAATTAAAATAAATCGATTTCTTAAGAGTTTCTTAAGCCTGGCAGCCTAGCATAACAACGTTCACGAAAAAGAGGCGTGTTATGAACCCAACTTTCAAACTCAGTAAGCAACCGCAAGAAAATACTAAAAAACGCTTTTATTTTAATTGCAGTGCTAATGCATTCATTATTTTTATGGCTTGTTATTACGGCTTAGTTATTAATATTCCATTTATGCATGGTGCGTTTAGCGCTATTACCTCGTTGCACACATTTTCATGGCTATTTTTGTTTTCTGTGCCGTTACTACTGATTTGTTTGTTAATCATATTCTTTTCAGTGGTTTCTATTCGGGGAATACTAAAACCCATTAACTACTTGCTGCTAGTGCTCTCGAGTGCGGCGTTATATGGCTCATTGAACTATGGTGTGGTGTTTGATTATTCCATGATACAAAACACCGTCGAAACTGACTCTAGTGAAGCGTTAAGCTATTTAAACCTGCAACTCGTTGGCTTTTTACTGCTTTTTGCCGCATTACCTGTCTTTATTTTGAGTAGAATAAAAATAAACTGCGCCCGCCCATACAAAGAAGTTATTAGTCGTCTTAAACTGCTTTTAGCAAGCTTTGCACTGATTGCATTAGTGGTCGTTAACTTTTACGCCGATTACGCGGCAACGGGTCGTAATAACCGTATTCTTAAAAAAGAAATTATTCCATTTCAATATCTCTCTAGTGGCTACAAATACGCCCGTGACCAGTTACTTTATAGCGATATTGAATTTAAAAATATTGATACCACGCCAACTTTAGCATCGCCAAGTACAACACGAGTTACTGTCATCGTGGTAGGTGAAACCGCTCGAGCTGAAAATTTTGCCTACCAAGGCTATGAGCGTAATACCAACCAATACACGCAAAAACATAATGTCACTTATTTCGATAACGTATCGTCGTGTGGCACGGCCACAGCAGTGTCAGTACCATGTATGTTTTCACTGCAAACTCATGCCAATTTTTCTCGTTTAGACAGTGATAACCAGCAAAACGTAATTGATTTGATACAACAAGCAGGCGCAGATGTCTTATGGGTTGATAATAACAGTGGCTGTAAAAACGTCTGCACGCGCGTACCTACCATTAATATTGATACCAAAGCATCTGAACTATGTGATGGTAAATACTGTTTTGATGAAGCGTTACTAGCCCCTTTAAAGCACAAGCTTGCCAATTTGAGTCAGGCTAATACGGTTATAGTGCTGCATATGATGGGTTCACATGGCCCTACTTACTTTAAGCGCTACCCTGAAAAATTTAAACAGTTTAGTCCAACCTGCGACCGCAGCGATATTCAAAACTGTAGCGCTGAAGAACTGGTTAACACCTACGATAATACAATTGCTTATAGTGATTTTATCAACGCTCAAGTTATTGAACAGTTAAAGGCACTGCCAGCTAATATTGATAAGCAATTACTGTATGTGTCTGACCATGGCGAGTCGCTCGGTGAAAATGGCGCATACTTACATGGCTTTCCCTATGCATTTGCACCAACAGCTCAAACCCATGTGCCTCTTTACATCTGGGCTGATGAGCATAATCAGCGCATTACAGCCAAGTGTCTAAACAACTTAAATAGCACTTTAGCACAATCACACGACGCTATTTTTCATACCCTTTTAAGCTTAACCGGTGTTGCGAGTAAAACCTACCAAACCTCTGAAGATTTACTCGCGTCATGTCAAACGATTAACCATAGCGAAACTAAAATATGAATAATAAAACCGTTATAAAACGCCAAGGCCTAATGCGCCTAATTTTTACCTTAAGCCATACATTTAACGGCCTAAAATGGATGAGCCGATTTGAGGCTGCTTTTCAGCAAGAGTTGGTTTTATTTAGTTTGCTAGGCGTATTTGCCTGCTTGCAAGAAATTACTTTAAGTAGCAAATTAATCTTGATTGCCAGCTTATTGTTTGTGTTATTTGCTGAGTTGGTCAATACCGCAGTCGAAGTGGTGGTTGATCGCATCGGTAGCGAATATCATGAACTATCAGGCCTAGCTAAAGATATTGCATCCGCCAGTGTCTTTATCGCCATGCTTATTGCTATTTTAGTTTGGTGGTCTGTGCTATGGACTTAATCAGTAGCACTAAAAAAGTATTGGGGCCATTGTGGGTTTTAGCGGTATTTTTTTTCGCACTCCTATGCTTGCTAACTTTTGCGCGATTAGGTTTAAGTTTGTGGCAAAGTGGCCGTGTATTTACCGAAGGCGCCTGGCACTTTGTTTTTGTAGGCGGTTTACGTGTTGATATAGCAACATTATGCTACATCATAACCCCCGCTTTGTTACTAACACTTGCAGCACACGCTCTCAAATTAACTGCTTATATTCGAGGAGTCGTAAAGTGGTATTTAGTAATAATGGCTGCAATGTTAGTGTTTTTTGAGGTTATTACACCCACGTTTATTAACGAGTACGACTTACGCCCTAATCGCCTATTTATTGAATACCTTATTTATCCTAAAGAAGTCTCTAAAATGATTTTTTCAGGTTACAAACTCGAAGTCCTCTTCGCTGTTTTAGCGCTCTTTTTCACCATTAAATTTGCTAACAAAATTCTTACTCAGCAATGGCAAAACCGCTCGTCCCTAGGGGCAATAAAACTATCACTGTTAGCTGTTATTATATGTAGCCTAACACTGTTAGGCGCTCGAAATTCATTAGGCCATCGTCCATTAAACCCCGCTATGGTGGCATTTTCGACCGACCACTTGCTGAATGACCTCACGCTTAATTCATCATATAGCGTAGCATTTGCGTTAAAACAGCTCTCCAATGAGCAATCAAGTCAGGCATATTATGGCAAGGTCCCTCAAGAGGAGTTACTCGCCACAGTACGCAGTACCATGCAAAATCCTCAAGCAATATTTAATAATCCAAATGCCCCTACCCGTACTTTTCATCAGGCAAGCTACCAAGGTAAAAAGAAAAACCTGGTTATTATTCTGCAAGAAAGCTTGGGCGCTCGTTATGTAGGTACCTTAGGTGGCTTACCCTTAACGCCTAATATAGATACACTTTATCAACAGGGCTGGGGATTTGATAACTTATACGCTACCGGCACTCGCTCTGTACGCGGTATTGAAGCAGTTATAACCGGTTTTACACCGACTCCCTCACGCGCAGTTGTAAAACTCGATAAATCACAACGTGACTTTTTTACCTTGGCTAGTTTTTTAGCAAAGCAGGACTACCATACTCAGTTTATTTATGGTGGAGAAAGTCACTTTGACAACATGCGCAGCTTCTTTTTGGGTAACGGCTTTAGTGATATTGTTGATAGTGAAAGCTTCGATAACATTAACTTTAATGGTTCATGGGGCGCATCTGACGAAGATTTATTCACTCAAGCAGATAAAGAGCTGAATAAATTACAACAACAGCAAAAGCCATTTTTTAGTCTGATTTTTAGTAGTTCTAATCATAGCCCTTATGAATTTCCGGACGGTAAAATAGTCCTGTTTGAGCAACCAAAGCAAAGCCGTAATAACGCAGCTAAATATGCAGATTATGCCCTTGGCACATTCATTGAAAAGGCGAAAAAATCATCCTACTGGGACGATACTGTGTTTATAGTGATTGCTGATCACGACTCACGCGTGTCTGGTTCCAGCCTTGTACCTATTGATCACTTTAGAATTCCTGCGGTTATTTTTGGAAACGGTATTAAACCCAAACGCGATCATCAATTAGCCAGTCAGCTGGATATACCTACCACCTTACTGTCGCTTATTGGCGCCAGCGGTGAACACCCAATGATTGGTCACGATCTCACTCGCCCTGTGGCCAAAAACAAGCAGCGTGCAATGATGCAGTACGATAAAAACTTTGCTTACATGCAAAACGATAAAGTTGTTATTTTGCAGCCAGATAAACCGGCAACCACCTATATTTATAAAAATAAGCAATTACACCCCAAGCATAACGATAGCGCACTGATCAAGCAAGCTCGTGCGCTGGCTAATTATGGCAACATGGCCTACAGCAATAATTGGTATCAATAACACCGAAAAATGCCTGATTGATTAATCAAGCATTTTTACGTTACCTATAAAGTAAACTAAGTTAGTATTTATAAAACAACTTAAACTTGGATAGGATTTTATGAACGTGTCATTACGTATTAGTCAGTTATTTATGGTGTTATTACTTTTTGCCTTTAGCGTCAATGGCTATGCAGCACCGGCTCTATTCAAAATAGAAAAACAAGGCGCTAGCTCGTATTTATTTGGCACCGTGCATGTGGGCGATGTCAGCATGAAAGGGCTACCACAAAAAGTGACTCACGCACTGGATAACAGTAATCAAGTTGTTGTTGAAGTAGATATTAGTAAACTATCACCATTACAAATGCAGCAACGTTCTATGCCGTTTATGTTGCTTACTAACGGGCGTACGCTACAGAGCGAGCTTTCAGAAAAAAATTATCAACTCCTCAAAGACTACTTTGCTAAAAAATCGATTGACATTGCCATGTTCAACAGTTTTAAACCTTGGGCTGTCATGTTGACCATGATGCAAATTGAGTTTCAAAACGCGGGCTATTCAGATAAAAACGGTATCGATAAGCAAATACTCGAGTACGCGCAAAAGCACAGTATTAACATTGCGGAGCTTGAAACCATAGAGCAACAACTACAAATGTTTAATGGCTTAGAGTCATTAAGCAATGCCATGATGGCAGAAACTTTTGAGCAACTAAGCGATATTAATACCTACTTTATCACCCTAGTGGATGCATGGAAAAAGGGCGATATGCAAACCCTAACCAGCTATTACCACACCAGTTTTGATGACAGCCAATACGGTCAACAAAGCGAGCAAGTGATGCTGATTGAGCGCAATAATAATTGGGTCACTCAGCTCACGCCTAAACTTGAACAAGGTAAGGTGTTTATTGCGGTAGGTGCTCTGCACTTAGTTGAGCAGCATGGTTTAATTAAACAACTTCGCGACCAAGGGTTTAAGGTTACTCAGTTATAAACAAGCTTACATAAGCGTCTCACTATGAGCAGCTTGTTGCCCATAGTGAGCCGGTTTAAAATCTTCCATTTTTAAGGTGTGTTCAATCCCTTTAATGGTATCTGCTGCATGATGGTTTACATAAATAACGGTACTCGTTTTTGCAGCACACACCTTTTCAATCAGCAGTAAAACGCGTTGACGATTTGCCTCATCAAGCCCTAAACATGGCTCATCTAAAATAAGCAAAGCAGGATGTTTAACCATTGCGCGCACAATCAGTAATAGTCGCTGATCGCCATACGATAGCTGGGTAAAAGCGCTATTTGCTTTGTCACTTAACCCTATTAGTGCCAACCACTCTTTAGCTAAACGCGTTTGTAACTCACTGGCTTGTTGATATAAACCAATGCTATCGAAAAACCCTGAAATAATAGTATTAAGCGCCGAAATACTCACTCGATACTGCAAATGTAGCGTATTTGAAATATAACCAATGTGCTGTTTTATATCCCAAATACTCTCCCCTGTGCCACGCTTAAAACCAAACACCTCAATCTCATTGTTATAACACTGAGGGTTATCACCTGTAATTAAATTTAATAAACAGGTTTTACCTGAGCCATTTTTCCCGGTGAGTTGCCAGTGCTGATATTGGTTAATCGTCCAGTTTAAATTTTCAAAAATTGCTTGTTCGCTGTAACGCACATGGGCATTAGTGAGCTTAACGAGTGGCGTGTTTGTCGCTGATTTAAAACAGCATTCAGGCGCATCGGGAATACTTAATGATGTATGCTCTAAATGAAGTAATTTGAATAAATCCGCTCGTTTTGCTGCACACGGTTTTGCCAAGCTATGTTGTAAACGACCATTGCTCACATAAGCAAAGTGATCAACAAACGCTGGAATTTCGTCAACACGGTTTAGCACAAACACAAAGCAGGTTTGTGCGCTCAACTGCTGTAATAGATGGTTTAGCTGCCCAACCGATTCAGAGTCTAAGCCATCAAATGGTTCATCAAGCACAACTAAATCACAGTTAGCAGATAGCGCTTTAATTAATAATAATTTACGCGTTTCGCCAGTAGATAAATCAGTAAAATCACGATTAAGTAAGGCATCAAAATTAAAAGCGGTGATTAACTGTTGGCATAAATCGCTATTTATTTCAGGCTCAGCAAAGAGCATGTCCGTTACTTTTTGTGGCTTTTCACTTTTACGATGCGTGTTAAGTAACTGCTTTTGTAGATCACTTGACACTAATTGTAGTTTGTTAAAGGTACTATGACGTTGCCCGCTTTGTTGTTTTGCTTCACCAATTAACGCTGCTGCGAGTGCTGATTTTCCAGCACCATTCCCCCCGAGTAAGACCCAATGTTCACCCCGCTTTACTTGCCAAGTTAAATCGTCGATACAATACCGAGCACTGTCATCGGTAGATAAATAACCACTAAATTGCTGTAGTAAAATTGAGCGCACATTAGATCCCAAAACAGAGCTTAAAAACTCAAATTAACGTAATAAGGAATAATTAGGCAAGTGAGATTTAATCAACCTCAGGTAGAAAAGCATCGTTTAGCGCCGCGATTATGCTTTGCTGATCTATGGGTTTATGAATATGACCTATTGCTCCACAAGCTTTAGCGCGAGCAAGATCACTATCAGAGGTGTTTGCGGTAACCACAATAATCGGCAGTGTTTTATCGTTATCATGCAAGATTTTAGTAGCTTCAAACCCATCCATAACCGGCATATTTAAATCCATAAAGATAACGTCATAAGATTTTTTGGCGACCATTTCACACGCTATTTTGCCATTCTCAGCGCATTCTGCGTGTATGTTCAATGCGGTTAATAGCTAGTGAGTACCAGCATATTAAGTGGGTTATCTTCAACGACTAAACAATGTAAGTTACCAGGAATTGACGATGACTTGCTTAAAGTAGTATCCATCTCTAATGGTAATGTTAAAAATACAGATACCCCTTGCTGATGATTATTTTCAAAACGAATTTCACCCTTTAAGGCCTTAACAATATATTGTACACGGGTAAGCCTGTTCTGAGTCCTTGAAAATGGTTACATTACTCAGTGCTGTCTAATTCTAATTGCTCGATAAGGTGATCAAAGCCACAGCCGGTATCCTCGACGATCAACGATAGTTGGTTATTGTTGAGCGTAGCGATGACTTTCACCTCTCCTTGCTCTGTAAACTTTAATGCATTACTAAGTAGCTCATTAACTATTTGTTGTAAGCGTGCATGATCTACAATTACCGCGCAGTCTAAGCTCGCTGCTAACTCTCTGATTAACTTTAACCCTTTTTCAGTACAACCATATTCATACACAACTAACACTTTATTTATGGTGGTTAGTAAGTTGTCAGAGGTCGAGTTTAACGACCAACGATTTAAACTCAGCGCTTGTAAATCTTGTAATTCATCTAACATCGCCAACAACCTCGCCGAGCAATACCGAGCTTGGCGTTGTATACCCTGCTGTGAAGTGGGAATTTTTAGCTCATCAATCGAGGTAATTAACCCCTGTAATGGAGTTCTAAATTCATGACTGGCTCGTGCAATAAAGTGTTCTTTGTTATTACTTACCTGCTCTGCAAACTCTTTTTGTTGTTGATACTTTTGTAAGGTCTGCAGAACTCGTTTTTCCATCGGCATAAACACAAATCTAAGTTCTAAAAACAATAATGCCAGAGTAAAAAACCAACAAAGCAGTTCAATACTAGAGATCCAATCAACCTTTTTTACCGCTTGTTGCTCAAATAAGCTCACCGCAGTGTCTAATTTTTTAAGTAATGCTTCAACTTCGCCCACAGAATACGAAGCCAAATTAATAGGCTCCTTTTGAGAAACCAAATTTTTAGTTTGCGTTATAAAGGCCAACACTTCTGCATCTAAGTTGCTTGGGGAGGCATAATATAAATCAAATAAAGGTGTATTTAGATAAACTGCGTTACCTTGCTCATCTTTAGTGAGTAAATATTCATGGGCTTGTTCAAATAACTCAAGGGAGTGTTTTAACGATTGAAGATGTTGTGCGTGATTATCCGTTTGATTAATTAATGCATTGCTATGCCAAGCTATTTTTTGCGAAAGCATACGTTGCTTGCCAGCTATATTGATAATTTTTACATCGTATTTTTGCACTGAAAAGAAGTATTGCATCAGTAATGCAGATACGCTGACCAGTAAGGCAATAGCAACTAAAGCCCAACGGTAACGTTTGCGAATACTCTTAACAATGTTGAACCTAAACTAGGTTGCTTTTTTGTTTTAATTGTAGCCTAAGCTTAGCAAACTAATTACTAAATTATTAAATACAAAAAACCCAGCTAGTTAAGCTGGGCTCTTGTAACCGTTTAGCGTGTACCTAACGATTTTCTAGTCGATTATAATCAAACATGCCAAATTCAACCCCTCGGTACTGGCGGGCAACCTGATGTAAAATATCGCTGTATTGCCAAAATTGCGGGTGAGTTCGACGAATCGCAAACTTAGACTTTAAAGCGCGATAATCAGCTTCCACTTGCATTAGCGGTAACTCTTCTGCAAAGGCCGAAACCTGTTGGGCGTTATTTAAATACCAAATTGCAGAAGGGTAATCACCAATAAAGCCCGGAACAATTGTCACCGTATCTTCTTCATAGGCGCGCTGTCCATCTTCGTTTAGTAGGCTCGAAATATTATAGTGCGCGTTATGGTGAATAATCGTATAACCTGTGTGGCCATCCTGCTCTTTCACTAGCACATAAGATAGCTGTGGCAGTAAGTTAACTGCTTTAGCAGGCATGGTATTAATCGCACTTAATGGTGCGGGTACTTTTTTATAGTCATAACGAGGACTTAAAACGGGCTCTAATGCCTCTTTAATTAAGCCATATAGCTCTGATTGCGGTTCATCTGTTTGATAGTTAATACCGCTGGGTTGACTAAACTCACGATTGTTTTCAAAAAAGGTCGACAAACTAGGTGGTGATTTTCGATACCAACTCTGTTTAATTGTCTCTCGCTGAGTTTCAGGTAACAAAGCTAAAAAGTTGTGCTCACCCTCTAAACGTAAAAAGTCCATGTATAAGCGCGTTATTAATTGATGGCCAATATTGCCATACACATCAAAGCCCGCAACTAACAAGTAATGAATACGCTCAAACAGCGCGTAATCAAGCACCCACATAGTTTTAGGTTGTTGGCCAATAAAGCCTTTAACTACAGTTGCACTATCAAAGTGTCGAAAAATAGTCAGTGCCGCATTTTGATTGTGCCCATCCCCTTTCCACAATAAGTCAGTGGTTAAATGCTCGCCGTTTTTGAACAGATTATTAGCAAGCTCTACCTTGGCTTTTAAGTAACGTTTTTCGCGAACCGAGTATTTTACCCAATTAGAAATCGGTAACGCATTACTTTCCTCTGCTGCGGGCAACTCTAATGCATCCTCATGTTGTACCAGCATTTTACCTACCGCCGGAGTCGCTACCTTTTTAGGATCAGCAAACGCCACCCAAAAATGATCATTAATCACATTGAGTGCTATTTGACCACGACAAACAGGGCCTTTAATAAAGCCCATAATAATTAGCTCAGCTTCATCGAGCATAAATTGATATTTTGCATCTATAGGCAGTGCTTCAAACGTTTTAAACGGGTTTGATGCAAGGGTAGGCTCATAGCTTGGTAAACTAGATACAGTGTAATTTGGCGCAATAAATTGCTGGTAAATACGTGCCAACTTTTCATCATTAAGTTTAAGCGGTAAATGCGTTTTTGATAAAATAGTAGAACGGTCGTGAAGCAGTCGATAATAAACACGCTCAACGTTTGGGTTATCGTAAGGGCGACGAGAACTTATTAATTTAATGTCTTCACCAGGGGGAGTACTTGAGCGTACCAACTTAAAAAAGTTAGGTGATTGTGCATCACTAAAGTAGATGTGTGCTAAAAACCAATGCTCATAAATATAGCGCGCTGATAATTGGTACTTCAAACCATCTTGATTTAAAAATGCTTCCCAGTTTTTTACTTGCGCAAGCTCAGCAGCTGATGGCGGCTTGATGTGCGCCATTTTCCCGCCTTTTTTGATCCAGTTTTGTAAGTGCTGAAATTCAGCAGTAGTCACTCCAGGCAAGCCATAAGGCATACCCGCATGCGGTTGCTCATCCGCTAATTGGTCAAACTCACCCATCGTCGCACAACTTTGGTTGCGGCTAAGCGAAAAATCAAAACGTTCATCTAATACTTCATCTTCTGGCAAGGGTGAACTTTGCTTTAATACCAGCGTATTAAATAACACACTACCCGCTAAATTGGCTTCTTCAGTTTGTGCTCGCTCGTTTAATACCGGGCTAAATTCTTTATCTCGCCATTGCTCAGTCGTGGTTGCATCAAATAATAATCGGCTCGGCGTTGAGGCTAACAACCGAGTACCATCGTAAACCAGCTCTTTACTGAGACCTCTGTCGATACCTTCAGGAGAAGAGAGTTTTAATTGGCAAGGCGCATCATAACAGCCATGACAAACCACGCAGCGGTTATCGAGTACAGGCTTTACTTGCTGTAAAAACTCAGCCCCAGCACCGCTATTATGAGCAACTATACGATCTTGTGTGTGCTCAGGACCGAATAATTCATTGTAATGTGCATTACCTAAGTAAGCACAACCACTTAAGATAATCAGTACAAAAGTACCTATAATATTTTTTTTCATTATTCTGTCTCATCACCTAAATCGAACGTAGGCATCATATCGATTTGCGGTGATACAAATGTTAGGTTTTCAACAGTAGTCACCACAGCGCTTAATAGAGGCCCCTGTGTTATGGTTAATTGAGCATCATGCTCGCTATGCGCTACGGTAGCAAAGCTTGAATTGATGATATTCAACTCATAGTCTGCAATGCTAATGCCTATACTACTGTCAGCACTGGGGTTCTGGCATAGTTGAGTAAGTAGCTCATCACTTAAAATAACTGAAATTTCCAAGTCAGGCTGCGCTAAGTCACGGGTACTTAGTGTTTCATCTAGAATAAATAAAGGAAGGGTTAAATTGCTATCTTGTTGAAGTTCCATTGGACTCTCTGCGCTACTGACTATTTAATTATTACCTATTATAACAACGTTCCAACTTAAATAACGATAAACAAGCCTTAAAATAGTTTCGTTAATTTTTTAAGCAGCGATATCAATGCTGCTTTAAACTTCGTTACGACAACAACAGGAACGCCAAACTTCACTCACTAAAACCTGAAACCTGCAGCATTACAGTAATTGAGAACTCAACGATCGTTGCTACAAAGCACCTACGTCTAAGGTAACTGCGCCACCTTCACATGATGTAAATCGCAGCCATTAAAAAAGGCCACCTAAGTGACCTTTTTCTAACAATT
>NZ_PNCN01000188.1:0-1193 GCF_005886135.1 Pseudoalteromonas sp. S4741
GAACCTTGAACCTTGAACCTTGAACCTTGAATCTTGAATCTTGAACCTTGAATCTTATAGCTACAAAACAAAAAACCCAGCATAAGCTGGGTTTTTGAATTCTTGATAACGTAAAAATTAACGTTTTGAGAACTGTGGACGCTTACGCGCTTTCTTAAGACCCACTTTCTTACGTTCAACTTTACGTGCATCACGAGTAACGAAACCTGCTTTACGAAGTTGTGGACGTAGTGACTCGTCAAACTCCATAAGTGCACGAGTGATACCGTGACGGATAGCACCAGCTTGACCAGTAGTACCACCACCAGCAACGGTGATGTGTAAGTCAAACTTTTCAGTCATGTCTACAAGCTCAAGAGCTTGACGAACAACCATGCGTGCTGTTTCGCGACCAAAGTACTCTTCTAAAGAGCGCTTGTTGATTACGATGTTACCAGTGCCTGGGCGTAAGAATACGCGAGCACTTGAACTTTTACGACGACCTGTACCGTAGTATTGATTTGCCATGATAGTGCTCCTTAAATGTCTAGAACCTGAGGCTGTTGTGCAGCATGATTGTGCTCAGTACCCGCGTAAACTTTAAGTTTACGGTACATAGCGCGGCCTAAAGGACCACGTGGCAACATGCCTTTAACAGCTTTTTCGATGATCATTTCAGGCTTTGCAGCTTGAAGTTTATCAAAAGTAGTAGACTTAAGACCACCTGGGAAACCAGAGTGAGCATAGTACACTTTGTCTTTGAATTTGTTACCAGTAACAGTAACTTTCTCAGCGTTAATAACGATGATGTAATCACCAGTATCTACGTGCGGTGTGTACTCAGCTTTATGCTTACCGCGTAGGCGATGAGCGATTTCAGTAGCGATGCGACCTAAAGTTTTACCTTCAGCGTCAACTACGTACCAGTCACGTTTTACTGTTTCTGGTTTAGCAACAAACGTTTTCATTTATAAAAATCCAATGTTTTTCAATTAAAACCACAGGTAGTTATGTTTAACTACCGCTCTAAGTTTGCTACAACCCCTTCGAGTTTTAGACTTTTGCGCCGCTCACAAGTGGCTAAACTATATGAGGACATAGAACGCAACGTGGCAGACGCGGGAGTATACCAGCACTTAAACTACATTGCTACCGGCCGGTTGTTTTTTCCTCAAGAAAAGTTTGGGTTCGGGGTTCGGAGTTCGGAGTTCGGA
>NZ_PNCN01000189.1:0-11291 GCF_005886135.1 Pseudoalteromonas sp. S4741
ATCGCAACCATCTTAAATGGTTTCAAACTAAGAACATACCCAAGACAATTTATTAAAAATTAGTTTTTACACAGTCTGGGCACATTGCAGCCAATGAAACTAGTCAGTATTTTTGTGGGGTTGGTTTTAAAGAGCTCGTATATGGTAACTTTATGCCATTATAAGCTTCAATATTATGCCAACTTACACTTCACTTGTGCCGTTGTAGCTCAATGAAATCGGATGTGCCTATGTCAACTTATACTTCAAGCAACATTTGGGTGTATTAAAATTCCATTTTTTAATATTTCTTATTTATATTATTCGTACACTAATTCTAGATCATACCCACTTAGCTAAATTTTTACCTTTATAGACAATAGCTAATGAGTGAGCAATAAGTGGGCGCTTGCTATAATATTAGGGCTTTTAGGGGGATGCGCTAACCTTTTACCTCTGTATTTTTTTGATAGCTCTGAATTTTTATTTGGTCAGACGTTTGTAATACTCAGTTTAGTGTTTGCTGGGCTTCGTTATTCCCTCCTTAGTTTAGCTATTGTCACTGGTTTTTTATTTTATCGCTGGGGGCATAGCTGGGCCAGTGTTGTTTATGTGCTTGAGCTGTTTTGGCTTTATACCTTTTGCTTAAAGCGTTCTAAGCCAATACTTCCTTTAGGTGCAGTATTTTGGTTTTTAGTCGGCTTACCACTGGTGTGGGTTTTGGGTCACTTTGTTATAGGTCTTCCTTGGCTCACGCTTGTTGTGGCTGCCTCAAAATACTTTATCAATGCCATGCTAGCGTTAGCTTTGGTCGACTTAGTGAGTGTGTTTGTTCCCCACGCAAGCCGGGCTTATCAAGGGCAGCCTCTGGCCCGTATATTAAGTTATGTTGTCAGTATCATTATTGTTTTGGTGGTTTTGATCACCAGTGTCTTTTTGGTTAATCAGCATTACTCGCGCTTAGAATACGAAGTAAATACGCAACTTAAAGAAAAATCATGCTCGATCAGTGCCCAGCTTAGTGACTATTTGTTGTTTCATAAAAATACAATGGTAATAACCAGTGATGCAATGAGTGCCGGAGCACCAATACAGCAGCAGCTTGAGCGGCTAATGGCTTTATGCCCTGGTTTTGCAACTAGTCTGTATGCGAGCTCCGAAGGGTATGTTGAGAAAAGTATACCCAGTGAATTGCTCAGTGGTTTAAGCCAGAGTCAGCGTTATGTTAATGATCGTCCTTATTTCGCTCAGGCTCAGCAGTTCCCCTTAGGCTACAGCAGTGGCGTTTTTCAAGGCAGAGGGTTAGGCGATCAACCTTCGGCTCCCATTTATAAAAATGATGAGTTTTATGGTGTAGTTGAGGGGTCGCTCAAGCTAGATCAGTTAGAGCGGTTTATTCCCAATTTATTTGAGTATAAAGGGGATTTACTTGTTCTTGATGCCGATAAAAAAATAGTATTTAGCTCGTTAAGTCAGTTTACGGTGCTGACTGATTTTAAGCAGCAGGATCTTAGTATCCAACGTTTTAGTGGTAATCAGCTTTTTCGCTCAAACGATAACGAGGTGTACCATACAAATCAGTATGTTGACGACACTACAGGGTGGCAGGTTATATCGCTATACAATCGTAAATATTTAAGCTTGGTGGTAGTGGCTGCTTGGTTGCCCACTATGTTGCTGGGGCTATTTTCTATTGCACTGGTGGTATTATTTATCTATAAATTTACCCATTTGCTGGTTAAACCCATCATAGAGTTAACTCATTTAATTAACAGCTTTAGTAAAACTAAAAAACACGTATTTAATACAGACTCTAGTTGGTACGAAATACTGCAATTACAGCAACAATTTGAAATGTTGGACAATGCACTTCAGCATTAAATCAAAAGTTTGCAAGCCTCTAATGTAAAAAATGAAGACCTTAATAAACAACTTAGCCAATTTAATCAGCAATTAGAAGATAAAGTAGCAGAACAAACAACTGAGCTAACACAAGCAGTTAAACTCGCTAATGAAGCAAATATCGCTAAGTCACAATTTTTAGCTAATATGAGTCACGAACTTCGCACACCTATGAATGGCATATTAGGTATGGGAGAGGTTTTGCTTCGAGATCAGTCTTTAAGTAATGAACAAAAAGAGTTGTTGCTCACGCAGCAAGAAAGCTCAAAAAACTTGCTTAATATTCTTAACGATATTTTAGATTTTTCTAAAATTGAAGCAAATGCCATGGAGCTAAATAGTAGACCCACGCAGCTAGCTCCATTTATCGAAAATATACGCTCTTTATTTACGCCGATTGTTAGTACTAAAGAGGTGGAATTTAGCATAATTCAAACCACAAATTTACCACTGTACATTAGTGTTGATGAATTACGCTTAAATCAGGTGATTATTAATTTACTCTCTAATGCGTATAAATTTACAGAGCAAGGCTTTGTGCGATTATCGTTCGATTATAACGGTAATAAACTTCAGGTTAGCGTTGAAGATAGCGGTATTGGTATTGCAAAGGCACAGCAATCATTATTATTTAGTGAGTTTACTCAAGCTGATGTTGGCGTTGCTCGCAAGTATGGCGGAACAGGGTTGGGACTGGCTATTTCTCAAAAGCTGATAAAGATGATGGACGGTGAAATTCATTTACACAGCGAAGAGGATAAAGGTAGTACGTTCACCTTTAGTATTAGTGCGCCAGAATCAGCAGAGGCTCCCTCAAAGTTACCTAAAAAAACAGCCTCGCAGCCCAGTCTTTTGGATAAACGTATACTGTTGGTAGAGGATAATGCGATTAACCGACAGGTGATTGCAAAAATGCTTGAGCCTACTAAAGCGAGTTTAACAATGGCTGAAGATGGCTTAAAGGCGCTTGAAGTCTTGAAGAGTCAGTCGTTTGATTTGATTTTAATGGGTTGCCAAATGCCCAATATGGATGGCTATGAATGCACTCGCGCGATTAGAACCAATGAAATTAAAAGCGGCTTACGAGTACCTATAGTGGCGATCACTGCAAATGCTTATGAAGAAGATAAGCAGCGCTGTTTAATTGTTGGTATGGATGACTTTATAGCCAAACCCATTAATAGCGATGATTTATATACAGTGATTGGTAATTTACTCAGTTGAGCAGCAGTTGAAGAGCACACAACATAGATCACGGTTAGTATGCTAAGTGGCCGAGGCGTGCTCGGCGACTCATATTATATTTTTTTGGTCAGCCACATACCGCCAAGTACGGAAGCAAAAAATAACCAAAACTCTGTTTTAAGTGATACCAGTTGTACAAGCCCGGGGCCCGGGCACACGCCGCTTAAGCCCCAACCTAAACCAAATAGAATAGAGCCAGTAATTAACCGCGTATCGACCTTTTTTAAATCGCTAAGGCTTAGTTTGTCGTTAAACACCGGCGTGCCTTTTTTAGTGAGCCAAAACCATGCGCCCATCATAATGGTCATTGCAACAGCCATAACAATAATTAAGCTACCGTCCCATTGCTGATTAAAAGTGAGAAAGTTAAGCACTTTATCTGGGTTGGTCATGCCACTAATAATTAGTCCCAAACCAAATACAAACCCTAAAATAAGCGTAATAATTGCGTGCATGATTTACCCTACTAAATTAGCGGTGATAATGGCGATTGCCATAAACGTACAGGTTGATACCCATGAACGGGCCGAAAAGCGAGACATACCACATACGCCGTGACCACTTGTGCAGCCATTCGCTAACGTGGTCCCCGCACCGACCAAAAGCCCTGCAATAATAATCATCCAAGGCGATAAGTTTAATTCGCCTACTAACAGCTCAGGGGCAAATAATTGTATAAATACACCTGCTAGCAATAACCCCATCACAAAACACAGTTTCCAACGAGAAGCTGCTGCCAGTGGATTAAAAATTGATTTTATAAGCCCTGAAATTCCCGCTACTTTACCAAATAAAACCAGTAATAACGCGCAGGCTAGACCAATTAAACCACCGCCAATAGCCCCAGATAGTGGTGTGAATTCGGTTGTCATCGTTTAAATCCTCCAAGCAAGGGATAAACCCAATCCTGATTGTTCCATTGAAATTGATAGTTGTTGATTAGGCGCTAAATAGTTTGCACCTGTTACATTTTTAGAGGGTGAATAAAAAGCCATTGCGTTAAATTGCACCGCGTCACTAAGCGCATGACTAATGCCTGCTGTAAAATGCCATTCTTGCACACCGGGCGCTAAAATATTAAATAAAATGTCAGATGATGGAATGGGTTGCTCAGTATAAGAAGCACCAAACCTAATTTTTTGTTGCTCAGTGCGTTGCCATTGATAACCCAGTTTATAAATACTCATATCGTGCCAACCAAAGCCTGCTCCGGCTTCAGCCCCTAGTGGCGCTGACATTAAATTAGTAATAGGGTTGGCGATACTTTTTACTTCACTGTAATTTATTTTTTGCCAATCAAACACCACTTGGTGCGATGGTAAAAACTGCCAGGAGGTACCGATCTGAATAGAGCTTGGTAAATCAAACCCGCCTTGCTCTGCAAACAGGCCGCTGTAACGGTCAAATTCATTCATAGACACTGATGAACGGTAACTGGCGCCCCAGCTAAATGACGAATTAATAATGTGGCTGATCCCAAGTTGCATTCCAATGCCTGTGCTGGTATCAACGCCATTATTAGACAGTGCCTCTGGCTTTTGCGAAAAGGCGGCAAAATTTGCCAAACCTTGTGCTTCAAATTGTTGCACTACATAAATAGCAGAAACACCTAGGCGTATTTGTTCATTTAATTGATAGCTCATGGTTGGACTGACAAATAACTGTTTTAAGTCAACACCAGTGGTGCCGCCATAAAATGTGCCTTGAGGGGCAGAAGCAGCCACATATTCTGTGTTCATTCCGCCGTTACCGTAAACTAATAGGCCAATATTAATGCGCTCATTTAATTGATGGCCAATAGCAAATTCGGGAATTGCAAATAAGCTGTTATCACTTTTTTTGGTTGTTGCGTCCAAATACAGTGCATTGGTAAAGTATTCATCGACCTTTGCAGCGGTGTAGTTACGCTCAGGAGCAAATAATTCTATGCCTACCGACATTTGCGTGCCATTAGCTGAAAAAGTAGCCGGGTTATTTGCACCCGACATTAACTCTTCTGATAACGCTACACCAGCACCTGCCATGCCTTTGTGAGTCATACCGTAGCCATGAGTAAAATAGCCATTCGTTGCAAATACATTAAATGTGCTTAACGCAGAGGTGAAAATAAGGCCCGAGAGTAACTGTTTTTCATTTAAATTGAGACTAAGTAGAGATAGTTGGCGAACAATAGCTAACTTTTATATTCTAAAAAAGAACTTTAAAAGATTATATATACTAAAAAAGCATATTGTTTGTAGATGAGGAACAAGCAAATGAAAGGGCTTACAAAGGAGAGATAAATACGTTGGAGTAAAATAGCATTTTTAAGCGCTATTTTACTCCAGCCAAGTAATTTACATTGACTCTAATTTCATACCGCGTGTTTCTTTAATGTATTTAACCACAAAGAACACACTAATAAACGCTGAGAGAGTGTAAAAACCATAGGCGCCTGCTAAACCAATACTACCTAGCATAATCGGGAAGGTCATAGTAATAGCAAAGTTAGCTATCCACTGCGCACTGGCAGCAACTGCAAGCGCTGCACCACGGATGCGGTTATTAAACATTTCGCCAAGCAGTACCCACACAATTGGGCCCCAGCTTAAACCAAAAAATACCACAAACAGGTTAGCCATTATTAAAGCAAAGGTACCCATATTTTCGCTAAGTGCTAACTTGCCCGCTTCATCAAGGCCTGCACTGCCAAAGGTGTAGGTAAGTGCACTTAAACTAATAAACATACCTATACTACCTACCAATAATAGTGGCTTACGACCTACTTTATCGACTAAAGCAATAGCTATAAAGGTCGATAAAATATTAGTAGTGCCGGCAAGTACATTAATAAACAGTGATTGTGATTCATCAAAACCAGCGGCTTGCCAAAGCTCTGAACCGTAATAAAATACCACGTTAATACCAACAAATTGTTGAAACACTGACAAGGCCACACCCACCCAAACAATAGGGTGTACCTTTTTACTGCCATCTATAAATAAATCGCGAATACTTGGCTTTTTATCGCTTTGCAGAGACTGCTTTACGTCATTGATTTGCGCATCAGCATCATCGTCTGAAATTTTATTAAATACAGTTTTAGCGTGTTTAAGCTTACCTTGTGCGACTAAGTAACGCGGTGACTCAGGAATAAACAAGACCCCAATTAAAAATAAGCCTGCAGGAACCAGTTCAGCCCAAAACATCCAGCGCCATGCAGCTAAGTCTAACAGTAAAATACCCTCGGCACCGCCTGCGGCATTAGCAATTAGGTAGTTACTTAAAAAGGCAGCAAACAGGCCCAGCACAATAGCAAGCTGCTGCAGTGTTGCTAAACGGCCGCGTAAGCTGGCAGGTGCTACTTCTGCAATATAAGCCGGCGCTAAAACAGATGCCGCACCTATACCTAATCCACCAAATAAGCGGTAAAAAATAAACTCAGCTGAGCTATCAGCAATGCCAGAGCCAAATGCACTGATAGCAAATATAAGTGCAGTGACAATCATAATAGCGCGACGGCCAAATTTGTCAGCTAATGGGCCAGCAGCTAAAGCACCCAGCGCACAACCAAGTAAAACAGAGGCAACATTAAACCCTGTTGCTACACTGCTTGAGTTAAATGTATTACCTAAAGCCGATACAGTGCCATTTATAACGCCTGAATCAAAACCAAATAAAAAGCCACCAATGGCGGCAACAGCCGATATAAAAATAACGTATAAAAGTGAGCACTTTGTCTGTGCGCTTTGCACACCTTTAGCTGCATACTGTGTTGTCATGTTGTTCAATCCTAATTTTTATTATGTGTAATGAAGTTAAAGTACCACTAATAATTTGCGGGCAACCTTAGCACAGAGTAATCACGCTAAAAAAGATATTTCAATAGTAATACGTATGCATAAAAAATTTTTATTGGGTTGATAAAAATAATGAGATGCTAGATACTGTTTTTATATACAGTGTAGGCGGTTTTTATGAGAAAAGAGTTACCAGCAAAATATTATTTGGCACATTTTAAAGAGCTAATAGGCTTTGTGAGTGATAAATGTATGCATTTGCTTGAGCAAAAGCACATTACATTTATTAATAAAATAAACACGCTCGACGAGCAAAGCCAATGCATGCTAGCACGTATTTATTCTCGTAAACCTTATTTAGTGCAAACTCAGTCATTAAATTATGAAGAGATTATTTCGCCTTATCAGGCACTTTTTAATTTAAAAACAGCTGGGTTAGTCTGTGAACCCTCACAAGCAGACGCTAAGCAACTGCTTAGTCATCTAACAAAGCCGGCCTTAATTGAGTTGTTAGCTCAACAAGAGCTGCCACCATTATTTAAAAAAAGTGCGGCTAAAAGTTGTTTAGTTGAAGTCGCTATTTCATTTTTTGAATCTAAGCCAGAGCGTCTTTCGCATTTGTATAATCAGTACGTGATCAATAATAGAGAAGAGTATTACGAGTATTTTGAATTTTTGTATCTTGGCAGGCTCAGTGCCGGTGATGTTAATCATCAAAACCGGTTTGTACTAAGAGATTTAGGGGTAACTCCTGTTAGGCAGGGGCATAATGAAAGTTTGTCTCGCTTTGACTCAATTGAGGAAGCGCAATCTAACTATGTGTTAAACCGTTTTCGGTTAGCTGTTAAAAACGCGAAAGATGACAATGAAAATGAGACGCTAGCAAAACAGTTAATAAATGAATTAGCAGTAGGAGTTATAGCTCGAGAGCTAAAGAATAAGTTATTGGTCATACTTTATAAGCAACTAAAAACAACTAACCCTGTATTAGCGTTTGATTTACTTAATGCCTGCGAAGACGATGCGCACGCACTAGAAATTCAAATAAGAGAGCAATACCGTTTAGGCAATAAAGAATGGGTAAAGGCGCAACTTGAGGAAATTATAGAAAATCCGCTCACCGATGAGTTATTGTACTTTGCGGATGACTTTTTAATGCGAAAATTTAACAAGCAAACACGCTCACGGCTTAGTGAAATGTTAGCCAGTACACGCTGTATTATAGAAGTTGATGAGCTTTACCGTGGCGATGTTGAGTTAGGTGTAAGTGAGCACTACACTCGTCAAGGCAAACACGTTTTTTATACTGAAAATACGTTGTGGCAAAGCTTATTTGCGCTGGTTTTTTGGCAAGAGCTCTTTATTGAAACCCCAACACCACTTTGTAACGAATTTGATATTTTCCCGCAAGCGTTAAAAACAGACACATTTTATATAAATCAATCCTCACAAATAGAAGCGCGGCTAGCTGCGTGTAGTAGTGCCCAGAAATTGCTGCGTTTAGTGTGTGACCATGCCGCAAAGTATTATGAGCAACCAAATGGCTTATTTAGGTGGCACAAAGATGTATTAAAGCCAGTAGAGATGCTTATATTAAATAGCCCAATAACGGCTTTACTTCAGCATTTAAAAAATATGGCAAAAAACTACCGACAGCTAAAAGATGGTTATCCCGATTTAATGATTGTTGATAACAATAGCGTTCATTTTGAAGAGGTAAAAGCGCCCGGAGACAAGCTTAAAAGAAACCAGCTAGTGAGCATCGATAATTTAAAAAACAGTGGTTTTAAAGTCAATATTGCAGCGGTAAACTGGTATGTAGACCCTAACCGTATTTATAGTGTGGTAGATATTGAAACTACAGGAGGCCTCAAAGGCGGTAACCGCATTACCGAAATTGGTATTGTTAAAGTAAAGCAGGGCGAAATAGTTGACACATGGACTACGCTGATAAACCCAGAGCGGCCCATCCCTCGCTTTATTACCAAACTAACCGGTATTAACGATGCCATGGTAAGCAATGCGCCCATATTTAGCGACATTGCTTCGACTTTATTAGATAAGCTTTCGGGTAGTATTTTTGTGGCGCATAATGTTAATTTTGACTATGGCTTTATTAAAAAAGAGCTTGAGGGGCTGGGAATTAATTTTAAAATGCCAAAACTGTGTACAGTCGTTGAATCACGCAAAGCATTTAAGGGATTAAAGTCATACTCACTCGGTAATTTATCGGCACACTTTAATTTAGACTTAACTAATCATCACCGTGCATTAGACGATGCCAAAGCGGCCGCGCAGTTATTGCTACTAGTTCAACAAACAGACAGCCAGTGATAAATTTGAGCCAGTTAAATGTATTGTACTTAAAGTAGTAAAGTAGCTTGGGTATAAACACAGGGTATTAAAAAATTAGGTTTATCTATTTTTAAATGGGCGATTAAAACTGCGCTAATAAAATAATCGCTGTAAGCTTTGCAATCCCATGATAATGTTAAATTTATGCTAACATATTTTAGGGCGGGTGTTTTAAAAGTGGTATATGTTTCTGGGCAAAAACAATAATAAATTAAGGATAATAATGAATCATCGACAATTGAGTGCCACTTTGCTGGTATTGATGGCTTTAATAACTGGCTGTAATTCGTCACCAATAAGTCTTTACAACGATAATACCATGAAGAAAAAAAGAATATAATGGTGTTAAGGCATACAGAAAAGGGCAATATTTAGAGCAATAACTAAGCTTAGTATGGGGTGGTTGGGTGTTGCTGCACAAGCAGGCGTTGAAAATTGGTCACAACAATATGATGCTTTTTATACTGCTGCGACAACACACGAGAAGCAACAAATAGATGCAATTGTGGCAGTTTATATTGAGCAGTTTAGTGTTAAAGCTCAAAACATGACCTGCCGTAGGTCAAAATCACCGAGACGAACATTCGGCGAAATTAAAATTGATTGTAATAAACACGATGGTGTTGTCACCGTTCATGAAATACAAACAATAGAGTAAAGCTAGTTACTAACTAGCTTTTTCTCAAAGTCACTTTTTACGATATCGAGCGCTTTTAATACTTCTTCGGGCTCTACGTCGTGTTGCTCTAATATCATAATTAAATCCACAGCAAGTTTTATGTGTGTAGGGGCGTCTTCTAGCGGGTTACTCATTAATATCTTTCTTTTTAGCAATCTGATCAATCGCAAAATTAATAGCAAGTTCAACGCGTTGCTGCATATCTAAACGATCTGTTTGAGTTAAATAAAATGCCATATCTACATCGTATCGAATATAACGTGGGGGTAATTGATTGAGTACGGTACAGCAAAAGTCAGCCATTACATCGTCGTTGTAACGTTCATTAAGTTTACGTTTTTCTATTTCTTCTAAAACGAGTTTTTCGTAAAAATTGTGTATGTCGTCATCTAATCGCATATTCCAGTCACTCTTTGTTATTGTCTTAAATGAGTCTATACCAAGGACTGTTATAAATCGAGAGCCGCTTTAAATAGTTGTTTATGGACACTGACTAAATCATTAATGTTACGCTGATAACCACCACCTAAAGCACACATAAGCGGGATGTTTCGCTGCTTACATAAGTTAAGAACGGCAAAGTCACGCGCGTATACGCCAGCCAAAGAAACATCAAATAAGCCGAGTTCGTCTTTGGTATAAATATCGGCGCCCGCATTATATAAAATAATATCGGGCTGGTGGAGGCGAACACATAACTCAAGAGCTTGCTCTAGTGTTGTTAAATACTCTGCATCTGTGGTGTTTGCAGGTAAGCCAAAGTCGTAGTTTGAGTGCTGTTTTTGCCGAGGAAAGTTTTGTTCACAGTGAATTGAGCAGCTAATTATCTGCTCGTGCTGTTGGGTTATTTGCGCGGTACCGTCACCTTGGTGTACGTCACAATCAAATATTAATACGGTGTCGGCTTGCTCCGTTGCAATAAGATGCGCTGCCGCAATGGCTAAATCATTAAAAATACAAAAGCCACTGCCGTAATTGCTATAAGCATGGTGGTACCCGCCACTTAAATTAGCCGCTAAACCACTTTTAAGTGCATTCTCAGCTGCTTGAATACTGGCACCAACAGAATAAAGGGTTCGCTCGACTAGTTCAGGTGAGTGCGGAAACCCCATTTTCTTAACCGCTTTGTCAGTTAACGAGCCATTTAAAAAATCTGCGATGTACTCTGAGCTATGACACAATTTCAATTGCGCTGTTGTTGCTGGCGAAGGTGATATAAATTGGGTGTAGCCCAGGGTCTGTTGACCTTTCAAGGTTGAATTTGCAGCAGTCTGTTTGGTATTTAGGCAAGGCAGAGCCTATGTGGTGTGGTTATTCCCCATAAATAGGTGATAACGCAGCATTACTTCCAC
>NZ_PNCN01000190.1:0-2324 GCF_005886135.1 Pseudoalteromonas sp. S4741
ATAAATAAATTACTAATTGCGTTTTAATTAATACTAAGCATAATTTTGGCGAACCCCGAACCCCGAACCCCGAAATACAGGCACAAAAAAACGGCGCTTAAACAAGCCCCGCTTTTAAATGGTTTAGGCTATTTCTTCAACCTTTAACCTAGCACTTAAGCTACTTTTTTCTCTTCTATGCTCGCTAGGTATTCGTCAAACGTGCCTTGGAAGTCAATTATCTGCTTGTCTTTAATATCAACAATACGGGTTGCCAGTGACGATACAAACTCACGGTCGTGACTTACAAAAATAAGCGTGCCTTTAAAGTCTTTTAGCGCATTGTTTAGCGCTTCAATGGCTTCCATATCCATGTGGTTAGTTGGTTCATCCATTATCAGTACGTTAACGTCTTGCATCATTAATTTACCAAATAACAAACGGTTTTTTTCACCACCTGAACAGTTACGGGCTTTTTTATTTGCATCGTCTGCGGTAAACAATAAACGGCCTAACATACCACGTACCATTAAATCGTTGTGCTTAGCGGTACGCCATTGCGACATCCAATCAAATAAGGTTAAATCGTTATCAAAATCTTTGGTGCTGTCTTGTGGGCAATAACCAAACGTGGCGTTTTCTGACCACTTAACTTCGCCCTCATTGCTTTTAAGCTCGTTAACTAAACAGCGTAAAAAGGTGGTTTTACCCACGCCGTTTTCGCCGATAACCGCCAATTTAGCACCGGCTTCGAGTAGTAAATCGCCACCGGTAAATAATGTTTCGCCATCAAATCCATGGCCAAGCTTGGTTAGCTCAAGCGCTTGGCGATACATTTTTTTGCCCTCATCAAAGCTCAGTGATGGGCTCATACGACTTGATGCTTTAACGTCATCAAGCTTAATTTTTTCCATTTTTTTAGCACGCGAACTGGCTTGTTTTGCCTTAGACGCGTTAGCCCCAAAACGGTTAACAAAGTCTTGAAGTTCGTCTATTTCAGCGCTCTTTTTAGCGTTTTCGGCAAGTAATTGCTCACGTTGTAAGCCTGAAGCTTCAAGGTATTTTTCGTAGTTACCTGGGTAAATACGCAGCTCACCGTAATCAATATCGGCCATGTGGGTACATACCGAGTTTAAAAAGTGACGGTCATGGGAAATAATGATCATGGTACATTTACGTTGGTTAAGCTCATTCGCAAGCCACGTAATAGTATGAATATCCAAGTTATTGGTAGGCTCATCAAGTAGCAAAATATCAGGGTTTGCAAATAACGCCTGTGCTAACAGCACACGTAATTTCCAACCTGGGGCTACGTTTGCCATTAAGCCATAATGAAACTCTTTATCGATACCCGCATCAAGCAGAATTTCTTCTGCGCGACTTTCTGCTGTGTAACCGTCCATTTCAGCAAAAACGCTTTCAAGCTCGGCCACTTTCATGCCGTCTTCTTCGCTCATTTCAGGCAAAGAGTAAATACGGTCGCGCTCTTGCTTTACTTTCCAAAGCTCAACGTCGCCCATAATTACCGCATCAACCACGCTGTATTGCTCAAATGCAAATTGGTCTTGGCTTAGGTTACCCACTTTAAGCCCCGGCGTAATCGACACATTACCCGAGGTAGGTGCCAATGCCCCGCTTAAAATTTTCATAAAGGTCGACTTACCACAGCCGTTAGCGCCAATTAAACCATAACGGTTACCGTTGCCAAATTTAGCTGAAATGTTTTCAAACAACGGCTCTGCGCCAAACTGCATCGTAATATTTGCGGTGGAGATCAAAAAAAGGTGTCCTAGAAAAATACTGACAGGGTTATGGGCGCAGCAGGTGCGAAAATAGACCAGGCAATAGGTGTAAATAAGGCGGCAAATTATACAGGTCAAGTATACTAAAGGCTAGCCTATTTAAACGCTAACATACGTGATTGTTTTTAAGTGCGACTTTATTGTGGTAAAAATATCAAAAAAGAGTAAGTTATGTCGCCTACAAAAATTCGCAGTGAAGTTATAAAACTTAGTAAGTTAAGTGTAAAGCAGCCAGACTATGACTTCATTCAGGGTTACTTTTTAAGATTAGGCTTACTGCCCGACATAATAATGTCCACTAAATGCAGCTTGTTTTGGCTGAGAAAAAGTAAATGAAAGTGAAAGGTTGAAATGAAAGGTTACGAGCGGCGGGCTTCGAGCGACGAGTAGCTAACACAGCCTAGCGCCTTTGGCTTTCTCATTCAGCGCAGCGCCTCTTCTTCCTCTGTGGTGAATGAATAAATTAAAACATAAACTGGTAGCAGCGGGTTTACCCCGCGTCTCTATGCTTAATGACCTAAATCTGACGCGATATAAAATCGC
>NZ_PNCN01000191.1:0-11190 GCF_005886135.1 Pseudoalteromonas sp. S4741
ACCCGAAGGGCTGCGCCTGTTTGGCATTGATGCTGCGTTATCGCCTATTTATGGGGAAAAACCACACCACATAGGCTCTGCCTTGCCTAAATACCAAACAGACTGCTGCAAATTTAACCTTGAAAGGTCAACAGACCCTAGTCAATTACCATTAAGCTTCGGTACTCGTCGTAAGCAAATTGGTCGGTCATACCGCTAATGTAGTCTTGAATTAACCGACAGCGATAATAAAATTCATAGGCGGCAAAATGATCGGGCTCTTCTTGCATCGCATTTATGGCATGCTGATAGCTACTTAAATGCTTTTTAGAGAGCTTTTTAACGAGTCTCGATTCTATTAATAAGCGGTTGTCGCCATGCAATGCACGTTTAAAGTCATCGCTACTCAAAAGCAGCAAAGGTTTATAGCAATCGAGTAGGCCATTAATAATACGGTAGCCTTGCAGTTCGAGCTTTTCGACTTCTTTGTGCGAAAATACATGCTCAAGCGCGACTTGTTTGAGCGCTTGGGTTGCTGCATGCAGGTAGCTGCGATCTTCTAATAATGCATGGTTAAAGTCGCCATGATAAATTGGCTCTATGTTTTCAATAAAGCGCTTTGCGGCATGGTTTACTAGCGGGTGCAGTAATGACACGCGTAAATAAATAAAAAACTCACTATTAAAATTAAAGGGCTGTGCTTGTGCCCGTTCTATGGCGTAGTTTATGGCGTCGTCCACAAAGCTTTGGTGTTGAGTGTCGTTAAGAGCAAGGTTAATTAATGCTTTTTGATACTGCTTTTTTAGTTGCTCGCATAATAACTGTATGGTGATAATGTCTTTTTCTACGGCGTCTTCTATGTCGGCAAGGCAATAAGAAATATCGTCAGCGGCTTCCATAATATAACTGGCAGGGTGACGGCAATAGGGCTCCATTTTCAGCTCAGTTTGCAGTGCTTCAACAAAGCTTTTTTCACTGTAGTAATACCCCACTTTTTTCATAATGTAGTTTTTATTTTGAGGAATATCTTGCTTCGCTAAACTTGCTGGACGGGTGTACTTTAAAATAGCGGCAGTTTGGCTATAGGTTAAATTTAGGCTCAGCAAAGAGTGAATAATGCGTATGCCTTGAGCGTTGCCTTCAAAGCTGCAAATATCTTGGGCTAAATGTTTAAAAATAACGCCAATGCTGCTGTTTGTGATTTGGCAACGCTCAGGCGTAATGCTGGCTAAATTAGCATTAAACCAATTATTAATAGCCGCTTCGCCAAAGTGACCAAACGGCGGGTTACCTATATCGTGCATTAGGCAGGCCATTTCTACTAGGGTTTCTAGTGGGCGCTCTAAACCCGACAAACCATATTCTTTTTGTTGCTGGTAATTTAAATTGGCAAAAATGCGCTGCACAATAAAGCGGCCAACTTGCTGAACTTCTAATGAGTGGGTCAGGCGCGAACGCACAGCCGCGTTGCGCTCCAGCGGAAATACTTGGGTTTTTTGCTGCAGCCGACGAATGGCTGCACTATTAATAATTCGGCCACGATCGCTCTCAAGCGCCATTTGTAAATTGGCAGTGGTGCGCTGCATACGTGCAGGGGTTACTTTGCTACTGAAGTTGATCATGGTAATCCTTTTTTATGTGAATTAAGCACTTATTAAACGCACGATTATTTATTTTTAATAGTTTGCTTTAATTTATCAACATGTATCATAAAGTAACAACTTGCTTTAGTATTATTTTTTATAAAATTAACATACATCTAGGTATTTAAAATGAAGTTGTGGATCACTAAGGTAATGTGTTTTTGCCTTTTGTTGGGTGTGAATAGTGCGTTTGCCGCTAAAGAGCAAACGGTTGTTATGATCTCTATTGATGGCTTGCGTTGGGATTACATTGAAAAGCACGGTGCGCCTAATTTAAAAGCAATGGGTGAGCAAGGCGTAAGAGCGCAAAAAATGCAGCCTGTTTATCCTACTAAAACGTTTCCAAATCATATTTCGGTGATCACCGGTTTACTGCCTGTTAACCATGGCATTGTAGATAATAAGTTTTGTGACAAAGCGCGCAATAATGAGTGCTACAGCATGGGGAAAGGACAAAAAGACAGTACCTGGGTACGCGGCACACCACTGTGGAATTTAGTTAAAATGCATGGGCTTAAATCGGCGGTATACTTTTGGCCTGAGTCGGATGCGCGTTTTAATGGTATGACGCCTGACTATTATTTTCACTACTCTAAACAAGGTGACTACCAAGACCGAATTGATCAAATCATTCAATGGTTAAGCTTACCTAAAGCACAGCGCCCACGTTTTGTGGCGAGTTATTTTTCGCTAGTGGATAGCATGGGGCATGAATATGGCCCCGATGCGGTGCAAACGCGTGATGCCGTTAAACAGCTAGATGCGCTGATGGGGCAATTAAAAACCCGCTTGAGTAAGTTAGAGCAAGAGGTAAATCTGGTGATTGTGTCTGATCATGGTATGGCACAAGTTGAGCCTGAGCAGAGCATTGTTGTGAGCAGCTTACCTAAAGATGATAACTTTATGATTGTTAATACCGGTCCTCGATTACTTATTTATACTAAAAGCGATGCTAAAAATGCAGATGTTGAGGCTTATAAAGCCCGTTTACACCATGCAGCAAAAGGACGCTACACGGTACTAACAGAGGAGCAGCTTGCAGGATATCACTATAATAAAGGCACTCGTGTGGGCGATATTGTAGTACAAACGACAGCGCCTGCGGTATTTAGCAATAGTGCGAAAGTGCCGTACTTAGGAACGCATGGCTATGCCTATACCGATGATATGGCAGCAACATTTATTGCTACCGGACCGGCGTTTAAAAAAGGGGTGAGCATTGAACGAGTGAATAATTTAGATATTTACCCTGTGCTTGCTAAGGTGATGGGTTTAAAGCTAATGAGTAAAGTGGATAGCGATGGTAAAGCGTTAATGCCTGCTATTAAATAAAAAAATAGCAGTGCATTAATTAGCTGCGCACTTTTAGGCTTTTAACTTACTCCATTTGTTAATGACTAATAGTGCTGCTAAATCCGTTTTCATCACTTTGCAGGGTAAGTGTAAAGTGGTGTCGATCGCAAATAGCTTTTACAGTGGCAAGGCCTAATCCAAAGCCGTCTTTTTGCCTTGCGAGGTCGCTTCTGTAAAAGCGTTTGGTTAACTGGCTTAGCTGTTGTTTATTTACCCCTTTACCGTTATCGCTAATTTTTATACTGCTTTTAGAAAGCGTTATTGTAATTTTAGCGTGGTTACCTGCATATTTAATGGCGTTTTGTAGCAAGTTATAACATGCTTGAAACAGTAAGTTTTTGTCTCCTTCAAAAATAGGCTCGTGGTTTTTATGCAGTATTATGTGCTGCTGGTTTTGCTCTGCTGTGGGTTCAAGAATATCTATTATGTCGCTCATTAAAGTAAAGCCATTAACGGGCTCTAATTTTAGTGGAAATTGCCCATGTTCTAAACGTGTTAGCTTTAGCATGGCATCAAAGGTATGTAATACGCTTTCTAATTGCTCTATTGCTATGCCTAGGCTTGGTTGCTTAATGGCTTCATTTTCTAAATGTAAACGCAAGCGGGTTAGCGGGTTTTTTAAATCGTGGGCAATGTTGTCGGTAATCCCTTGTACTAAAGCAAAGTTTTCTTCAATGCTTTGTAGCATGGTATTGATATGCTTGGCTAAAGTAACAAATTCATCACCTTTTTGTTTATGCACTACTCGCGCCGATAAATCGCCTTTTTGTACTTGCTCGGCCACGTTATTAAAATAATTTACGCGGCGTAAATGTTGTCTAGCAAATATATAACCAAATACACATGTGAGTACTAAACTAAGTAAACACGCCCATGTAGCAATGGTTTTAAACTCTGTAATTAAGCGACTTAAATGCTCAGTAGCTGTAGCAATAACTACTTTGCCGTGTTTTGTTTTTACTATGCCTGTGGTTAATAAGCGTATTTGGCCGCGCTGCGTATCGAGTACTGGAAACTCAACGGTTTTTGGTAGTTTAGGTATATCGCTTGGGAAAAAACTCAACCCTTGGCTTTGAGTTTCGTCGTTTTGCCAAAAAATTAAAATATCGCCTTCGTTTCTAAAAACATTAAGTTGCTTAAAAAACGAGGCTTTATCAAATTTATTAGCTAGCCCCTCTATACGCACTTGCTCGGCGTTTAACTGCCTTTCTACTTGGCGTGTTTGCTCTCCAAGTAATAACTGATAAATAAGCACAATACATAAAACCAATACCACAGAGGTAATGGTCGCAAAGGCGAGGGTTAAGCGCCAAACCGAGCTTACCCGTGGGTTAAATTGCCACCATAATGAATGCTTGTTATTCATTGGCGTGCGCTTTTTGTAAGCGGTAGCCTACACCTCGTATAGTTTCAATGTTTACATGGGCGTTATGCTGTAAAAGTTTTTTACGAAGCCTAGCAATATGTACATCAATTACGTTGGTGCCTGGGTCAAAATGGTATTCCCACACTGATTCAAACAATAAGGTACGAGTAACTAATTTACTTTGATGTTCTAACAAAAAGTGTAATAACTTAAATTCTTTTGGTTGTAAGTTTAGCGGTTTTCCGTTTATTTGAGCTTTGTAGTGGCGAAAATCTAGGCTTACATTTTCAAATTCTACGGTGGTTGTTTTTTGCGTGGATTGCGAAGGACGTTTTATGAGTTTTTCTACTCTTATTGCAAGCTCAGAAAACGCAAAAGGTTTGGTAAGGTAATCATCTCCACCGGCTTTTAAACCTGTAACTCTTTCATCTACTTTATCAAGTGCTGAAAGTATAAGTACGGGAGTGTTTTTACCGGTTGCTCTAAGTGCTGCTAGTACTTGTAGTCCATCGAGTTTTGGTAACATACGGTCAAGTATTATTATGTCGTGTTCTTCGCAGGTAGCCATAAGCAATGCTTGTTGGCCGTCGGCTGCAGTATCTACAGTGTAGCCTTGTTCGTTAAATGCTTTATATAAAAATTCGCGATTTTGTTTATCATCTTCGACTAAAAGCAGCTTCATTAATTACCCCATTGCAGCAGAGGTAAGTTTTTACCTGTGGCTAAATCAATGGCTTTTTTGTGTCTGCCTTTTTCTGTAATAAATGTAGCAACTAGGTAGGTTATGCCAGTATCTTGCTCTAATTGCGACTCTAATAAGTAATATGGTGGGGCTGGGCTTATTGATTTTACCAATTGATGCATGCGGTAGTTTTTTTGCTTCATTAACTTGGCTGCGGCTACTTCGTCTTCTTCGTCAAGTTCTGGCTGTTCGTATTCTTGTTCAATTACTTTACCTTGTGCGTTAACGATTAACTCAATAAAGCGTTTATTTTGCTCATCAAATAAAGTCACTTCGTAAACTGTAACGCCTTTTTCAAACTCAAGTTCAAATTCCACAATTACACCTTGATTGGCATACTTGGTTTCTATTTTATTTAAAATGCTTTGAGCCGAAGGATCTTTAGCTGTATTAAGCTTATTAAATATGGCAGGGTTACTTGCTTGGCAAAATGCGCTAACAAAAAGGGTCGCGCTTAATAAAATATATTTCATAAATAGGCTCTTGTGGCTTGAACGTTATTTTAATGCAAATTAGTTTATCAAATAAACTTAAGGACATGTTTAACTTTAGTAGGGCATGTTACCGCGAAAGGCAAACAGGCCCTTTGCAAAGTCAAATATAACTTATTGTATTTAATCGTCTAGTACGCAGACTCTTACTTGGTTAGTGTTTACCCACTGGCACTCAAGTTCTACGTATTGATTTGTAAATTGCGATAGAGAGCTATCTTCACTTATGTAGCCCCATATTTCAGCTTGGTTATTTGTATTTAATGTAACATTGCCTTTTAAGTGTAGCGTGCTGGTGTTTTCTTCAATTTCGGCCTCAGTAATAAGAGCTTGGCTGTTGTTGTAAGTGCCTTCAAGCTCCAACCATTGCCCGTTTAGAGTTTGTGCAGTTAAGCCATCTTCGTAACGTGTTTGATTAGTAAGCGTAAAGTTATTGCCATTTATAGTAGCGATGTTGTCGCTAACCGACACCTGCCCTGATACTGAAAACGTATAATTTGTTACGGTAGACGCGGTGTTACTACTGTCAAATTCAATATTTGTGGCTAACAATTGGTTGTTATTTTGTTGCCACTGAGCGTCTACTTCAACCCATTGGCCGGTGATTAAATTAGTGGCTGTGCCATCTTCAAATTGAGTTTGATCATTAATAGCAACTTGCCATTTTGAGTTGATAGTTATTAGTGTTTCATCGTTATTTACAAAGGTGATTACGCCTTCAAGCTCTGTTTGCGTGTCATCATTAAAATTAAGGTTTTGCTCGGCATCTACCTCTGTTGCAATAATATGCCCTTCATTTAAAACACCTTCTACCTCTACAAACTGGCCGTTATTTAACGCACCTTCTACCTCGGCTTGTTGGTAGTTAATGAGTAGGTTACCTAAATTAAAAGTGCCAGATTGTGTGTTTAAATTACTTATATTTCCTAGTAATTCAAGTTCTTCTTGACTGTTACTAATTACTGCTTGGTAAGTCACTGCAATGCTATTCGTTGAGTCGATGTATCCGCTTACTTCAAGTAATTCACCTTGGCTAAAGTTTGTGTTTTGAGCATTATTTAAAGTAATGCCTGCAATGCTTAGGGTATCGCCATCAATATACACTGGGCCTTTTAATAGCGGATCGTATTCTATTTCAGTTGCTTGCGAGCCGTTGGTTTCTACTTCAATGTACATACCTACTTTTATGTCTGAAAGGCTGGCGTTGTTGCCATCTAGCTCTACCTTGGCAGAGCTTGCAGGCACTGTGTGGCTGTTTATGGTAATTGCATTACTTGTGACTTCAGATACTTGGCCAATAATAACGCTTGGAAAGTTATTAACCTTAGAAATGACATTGGTTTTATTACTTGATGAGCTGCTGCCACATGCACACAACGCAAGTGAAATTGCAGATAAAGAAATGAGTTTAACAGTACTTTTAATTAGTGAATTATTCATAGCTTACTCCTAGTTATTAATATGGGGTAAGTGTACTTATTACCAAATATTGTAAAGGTGGACGTAACATTAAATTTTGTTAATGTTTAAATTAAATAAAAAAAGAGCGCAAATACGCTCTAAGGGGAAATAATTAAAAAGTAGGCTGTAGGCTCACTTTAGTTACTGTTTGCGTTACTTATTTAAAGTTAGCAATACTTATTTTTGTATCGGTTACAGTACGAATAGCATATGCTTGGTTGGTCACACCAAATGGAATGCTGTTTACGCTTCAATTTGGGTTTGAGAAATAATCGTACTGAGTTGCACTACCAAACACATGTGGGGAGGCCATAATACTGGCAAATTCATTTTGTACACCGTGGCCCATGCCATCAACATATACGCCACCGCTTGTATCGCCTTGCTTAAGAGAATGCGCTAAACCTTGGTTATGACCCAGTTCATGTACGAACGTTGTTGCTCCACAATCAACGGCTGTTATTGAATACATACGGTTGCTCATTGAGCTGTATAAATTGTCATTCGTACCTTGACCAACCCATGCTAGTAATTGTTAATTTTTATCTTAAAAAAGAATTAGATCAAATTTAAATTGCAATCATAAAGTGGCAATTGCTTTTTTATAACTTATTGTAAGTATTTACTTTACCTTTTTTAGGTATTTTTTTGGGTTTAATAGGATGGTTTTTTTGTAGTAATGGCGCACCCTGTGGCATGTTTTTTAAATCACACCGATTTTGACAAGTAAAACTGACCAATAAAATTTTTTAGTAACGTGCTCATTTTTCATTATTCAAAGGGCTAATTGCAAAGTATAAATAGGCAAAGTATGTTGTATCGTTAAACACCTATTAAAAGAGGGAATTATGGTAGGGACTGATCAGTTACTTAGTCGAATTATGGCAGGACTTGTTGCGGTCATTATTGGTTTTTCAAGTTCTATTGCATTGATTTATCAAGTGGTGATCACCTTAGGTGGCGCACCTGAACTTGTGGCAAGCTGGATATTAATGCTGGGGCTAGTAATGGGCGGTACCTCTATTGTGCTGTCGTTTTATTATAAGGTGCCCATTTTAATTGCATGGTCGACCACCGGTGCAGCATTACTGATCTCAAGTGCCCAGGGCTACAACCTACATGAAGCGATAGGCGCATTTATGCTATCAGCTTTATTGGTGCTGGTGTCTGGCATTACCGGTTGGTTTGAAAAAATCATGAACCGTATTCCCAGTGAACTGGCCTGTGCTATGTTAGCGGGGGTATTAGTCACATTTGGTATTGATGTATTTAATTTTATGAACGACATGCCATTGGTGATTGGTTTAATGGTGGTGGTGTACTTTATTGGCAAGCGCTTTTTTGCTCGTTTTGCAATGCTAAGTGTATTGTTAGCGGGTATATTTTTAGCCTGGTATATGGGAAATATCGATACCAGCACCGTGCAGTGGCAGGCAAGCAGCTTTGCTTATATTGCACCAAGCTTTAGTTTGCAGGCATTTATAAGTATTAGTATTCCCTTGTATATAGTCACTATGACTTCACAAAACTTACCCGGTTTCGCTATTTTAAAAGCGCATAGCTATAAAGCGCCAATATCATCGTCATTAACTGTGACCGGGTTGATAAATTTAGTAACCGCGCCATTTGGCACTTATTCAATTAATTTAGCGGCCATTACGGCTGCTATTTGTATGAGCGAAGAGGCCGATAAAAACCCCGATAAGCGCTATTGGGCGAGTATTGCTGGTGGGGTGTTTTACATTATTATGGCGCTGTGTGCTGCAATGCTAGTGGCGATTGTAGCAAGCCTGCCGCAAGCACTGGTATTGGCGTTAGCGGGTATTGCTTTGTTTGGCACCATCGCTAATAGTTTGCAGCAGTCTTTGCACAGTCCTGAATATACAGAGGCGGCCATTATTACCTTTTTAGTTACGGCTTCTGATTTAACATTATGGTCAGTTGGCTCTGCATGCTGGGGGATAATAGCAGGAGCACTCACGTTAATGGTGACACGTAAGCGCTAAGAGCAGATTTTAGGTGTTAGGTGCGGGGATTGGGTGTCGAGCAACGGGTTTGGTACTGTGCGCGCGAGGTAAACTCACACCTACAGTCGAACACCGTACTTGGCTAATCTCTTGCTGATCGCTGACAGCTAAAACCTAACCGCTGCTCTTTGCTGCGTTAAAGCATAGGTTTTAACACATCAAACATGGCGTCTATGTGATCGTCACGGTCGTTAAGCGCTGCTATATAACGGTATTTTTCGCCGCCGGCTTCTTCAAAAATCTCTCGGTTTTCACTTTCTAATTCTTCAAGTGTTTCTAGGCAGTCGGCGCTAAAGGCAGGGCTGATAATAGCCACATCTTTAATTCCTTTGCTAGGTAAGCTCTCAAGAGTTGCATCTGTGTAAGGTTTTAACCATTCAGCTTTACCAAAACGGCTTTGGAAAGTAGTGATCACTTTGTCTTTATCTAGGCCTAGCTTTTCTACCACTAAACGCGTGGTTTGTTGGCATAGGCAGTAATAGGGGTCGCCATTATCTAAAAACTGTTTAGGCATACCATGATATGAAAACACCATTTTTTGTGGCATGCCGTGTTTTTCTAAATCTTCGCTAATGCTGTTAGCAAGCGACTCTAGGTAGGTTAGGTTTTTGTGATACCCATTTACAAAGTGTAGCTCTGGCACCCAGCGCCATTTTTTTAATACATTTGCCACGGCATCAAATGTTGAGCCTGTAGTTGGACTTGAATATTGTGGGTAAAGTGGTAACACAATAATACGGGTTAAGCCTTTTTCTCTGAGCTCTTCAAGGCCCGCTTCGATTGATGGATTACCATAGCGCATCGCCATAACCACTTCGGTGTTGGTATAGCCGTGCTGTTTTAATAAGGCATTTAATTTAATGCTTTGTTGGCGTGTAATGTGGGTCAGTGGCGAGCCATTTTCGGTCCATATGCTTTTATACAATTTAGCTGAGCGTTTTGGACGAATACGCAAAATGATGCCATGGAGAATTATCATCCACACTATACGTGGTATTTCTACAATACGCGGATCTGACAAAAACTCACGTAAGTAAACACGTAACGCGCTTGCTGTGGGGGCATCGGGGCTACCTAAGTTGGTTAATAAAATACCTGTTTTTTGGTTAAAACGCCCGTCGTGGGGATTATCGGTAACGGCAGAAAATCGCGACACTGTGTGCTCCTTCAAGCAATATATTTGAAAGTAACTATTATGGCTTAGTATAACGAATAAAAGAGTATTTTAGATCAATCATTTAGCCGTTTTAACCATAATTCTAAACGGAGTTGGCTTTTTGGCTTCGAGTTGTTGTAACTTAACAATCGATTTCGTATTGAAAATATGTCCTTTAGGCAAAAGCATAATACCCGTATGGCTGTGCAGTGAGTTTGCCAATGTCATATTTTCTTTGAGTTCTTGTGCGCTCATCACCTTTATTGAACCAATAGAGCTGTCAGAGGCGATGAGTTTAGCGTGGCTGGCTTCAAGTGCATCGACAATACGCGGATGATATAAGCTGCCACTGTTTGATTTAATACTATTGAGTGCAAATTGATGGCGTTGTTTTGTTGTAAGTAACGGCTCACTTTGCTCGTAACTCTCCCCAATAGTCACGAGCAACACTAAACACCATAGCACCAATGGGCTGGTTTTATGGCTTTAAACTTCACCTCATCATGAATGATGAAGGGGGTTATTAGCTGTAAAAGTGACAGCTGGGAATGTTGATGATAGACAGCCGATATTAGATATGGTCGATAAGGTTACAGGTAGTTTATACGCAGATAAAGGTTATGTATCTGCAAACCTAAAAGCGGAACTTGCTGAGCAAGGTATTGATTTTATTACAGGTCAACGACGTAATATGAAACGTCAGCCAATATCATCTTGGGATAGAGCGATGTTATCAACACGTTTCATCATTGAAACAGTGTTCGACCAGCTGAAAAATATGGCTCAAATAGACCACACAAGGCACCGCAGCGGCATCTCATTTATGGTTAATTTAATGGCTGGATTAATTGCCTATACTTTTCAGACTAAAAAGCCGAGTATAAAAGTGACTCGGCTTTAAATCTTATGCAGATCTGAGGTTAATTATGCATAAAATCTCAATATTAACATTGTATTAACTTTGGGGCCTAT
>NZ_PNCN01000192.1:0-8220 GCF_005886135.1 Pseudoalteromonas sp. S4741
AACTTAAACGATCCGCATTACAAATTATGCGGCTTTTTTTATGTTTGATTATCAGTAAATATAGAGATATAGACGCTTATTTACAGTAACGCTTCAATGGCCTTTTTATCTTTATCAGGCATATTGTCGACCACCAAATTAAACGAGTTATCAATCATACGCTCAATTTCACCTTGTGGTACTGAGCCGTCTAAAATCACGGTATTCCAAAGACGTTTATTCATATGGTAACCTGGAATTACCGAAGGAAAAATGTCACGTAATGACTGTGCTTCATCAGGGTCGCACTTTAAGTTTAGCCACCAAATAGGTTCGCCGTTTTCATCGGTTTCACCTTCATTGCTCAGTGCAAGGGTGGCGAACATCTTATGGTTTACTTTATACACATCAACATCTTTAGCAAAAGGCTGGGTTAGTTTAACTAACGGCTTGTTCATTAAATAGGTATGTACAGTTTGTTGGTTCATGAGCCATTCCTTGAGGTCATAATCGATAACTTTACCATAGCAGCTTTTTGCTACTAAATAACACGAGTTTAAGTCTAAATTACAGATTTATGAGTCAGTACGAAGTAAGAAGCTAATCATATCACTTTATTGTTGAACAAAATCAGTTTCGTGGTATGTTTCTCGCAATCAAAAAAACAATAGGAATTCACCCATGCCAAAGGCAAGTGATGTTAAAAAAGGGACGGCTATTGACTTTAATGGCCGTGTATTAGTAGTAAAAGATATCGTACGTTCTGTACCACAAGGTCGTGCCGGTGGTAGTTTATACCGTATGCGTTTATACGATGTAGTAACGGGTAGCAAAGTTGACGAAACATTCAAAGACAGCGACATGCTTAACCTTGCAGATTTAACCCGTCGTGAAGCGATGCTGTCGTACATTGATGGTGATGAGTATGTCTTTATGGATAACGAAGATTATACGCCTTATAACTTGGCTAAAGACGCGATAGCTGAAGAGATTCAGTTTGTTAACGAAGAGACCCAGGGCGTGCATGTTATTGTGATTGATGGTGCGCCAGTTGGGCTTGATCTTCCTTCAAGTGTTGAGCTTGTAGTTGAGGAAACCGACCCTTCAATTAAAGGTGCTTCAGCCAGCGCGCGTTCAAAGCCTGCTCGTTTATCAACCGGCTTAACTATTCAAGTGCCAGAGCATATTTCTACGGGCGATCGCATCCGTATTAATACTGCAGAGCATAAGTTTATGGGCCGTGCTGACAAGTAAGCCGCTATAAATCTATGTTGATTAGCCGAGTATTTAAGTTGCTCGGCTTTTTTGTGTCTGAGTAACGGTCAAATAATGTGTTGCTTTAATTTTCGCCAATTTAACGCTATTATACGCGCCTTATTTTTGAGCTGGTTGAGGTGGTGGTGTTATTTGTTTTGCTTAGCGGTGTATTTATAGCGCTTATGTATTTAGAAACCATTAAAAAGGGCATGCCTGTTAAACGCTGGTTATTTTTAGGTGGCGTGTTTGGTCCTGTTGCTTGGTGCTTGTTTAATATGCATTATCGACGTGCATTGATACGCAATATAGGTGTAAATGCGTGTCTATGGCGTGCTTAACTGGTCGCTCTAATTAAACTGAGTTTTGATTGGCTTTTTTGTTGTTTTAAAAACGCAGTAAATTCATCTTTTGACAGTGGCTTAGAGTAGTAATAACCCTGCAGTGTTTCACAGTTTAGCTCTTCAAGTATGCTTATTTGCGACGCTTGCTCCACCCCTTCGGCAACTACATGCAAATCAAGGTTATGCGCAATAGTGACGATAGAGTCCACCATATTGCGGCCACGTTCAGTCTTCATATCATCGATAAAGGCTTTATCTACCTTAAGCGTATTGAGTGGAAACTGCTTTAAATACGCAAGTGATGAATAGCCGGTACCAAAGTCATCCATTGCTAAGTGAATTCCACGGGCACTTAAAGAGCGCATAATCGCAATGGCTTCTTGTGGATCGTCCATTACGGTGCCTTCAGTTATCTCAAGCTCTAAAAAGTACGAGGGTAGTTCATTTTTTTGTAAAATCACATCTATGCGCGAGGTTAAGTCGGGTAGGCTAAATTGTTTTGCTGATAAGTTAACAGCAACACGGGCATTAAATAAACCTGCATCTAGCCACTGTTTTACATCGCGACAAGCTTTGTTTAAAACTACTTCACCAATTTCAATAATTTGCCCTGTTTCTTCGGCAATTGGAATAAATACTCCTGGGCTGATAACCCCCTTTTTCGGGGTAATAAAACGCACCAACGCTTCCATTCCAGCAAGCTTACCAGTACGAATATTCATTTTAGGCTGGTAATACACCTCAAAATGATCTTCTTTTAAGCCAAAGCGCATTAGGTTTTCTATTTGCAGTCGTTTTACTGCTTGGCGGTTCATGGTGTCATTAAAGAACAGATAGCTATTGCCTTTCTTTTTAGCATGATACATCGCAGTATCGGCGTTCTTTAATAGTATTTCGGGGGTGTTACCATCTTCGGGGAACAACACTATACCAACGCTTGAGGTGATAGCAAGTTCATGGCCTGCCATTTTAAATGGTGTAGCTATGGCCGCTAAAAACTGTTTAGCCATGCGAGTGATAGTGAGAATATCGTTGGTGTTTGACATAACTAGCGCAAATTCATCGCCGCCAAGGCGATAAAATACGTCATTTTCACGGGTGAGCTTATTTAAACGCATAGCAAGCTTTGCTAGTAAGCTATCACCTAATTGATGACCCAATGAGTCATTTATCTTTTTAAAGTTATCTAAATCAAATACTAACAAGGCATGGTGAGAATGCTGCTTTGCGAGTTTTTGTAAGTCAGAAAAAAACAAATTACGGTTAGGTAAGCTGGTGGTGCGATCTCGGTTTGATAAATTATTGAGCTCAGACTCGGTTTTTTTACGTTCAGTTAAATCTGAATACACTACGACATAATTGGTAATTTGATTTTGCGCGTTTTTAATTTCATCTATTGAAATTTCAAATGGCAGCAGAGCATGATCGCTATTGCGAAGCTTTACTTCTTCTTGAATATGTTCGTGCTTTCTAACGGTGTTTTTTATGGATTCTATATAGCTTTTGTCGTAACCGGCTAAATGAAACTCTTTCTTTAGGTATTGCTCGCGTACGCCGCCAAACAAAGTTAAAAAGCTGGGATTAATATCCACCAGCCTAAAGTCTTTATCATAAATGGCCAGCGCATCAGTGAGTGACTCAACACATTTTGCAAATAAGTTAAGTCGATCTTCCGTTGATTTTAACTGCGAGATATCTCTGACTGTGCCAGTCATTCGCAGTGGGCTTAGGTTAGCGTCTTTTTCAATGATTTTTCCGCGGTCGAGCACCCAGTGCCATTTACCAAAGCTGTCTTTAATGCGATAAGTTGCTTCAAAAAAAGTACTTTCTTCGGCAAAGTGTTTTTTTAGTAGGTAATCAACATGGGTTAAATCGCGGGGATGGATCAAGCTTTTATTCGGTGGAAATTCTACTAGGTTATTACTATTCATCACGTATTTGTCATTGATACGAATAACTTTACCGGTTTTGATATTCCAATCCCATAGAGTGTCACCACTGCCTTCTACGGTACTTTTTAATCGTTTTTCAGAAAGCTGTAATTGAGAGTGTGAACGCTTGAGTGAGTGAACAATCGTTAACAAATAAACTACAACTAACAACATTATTGCGCACACGCTCACGACCAACGCATTTAAATTCAAGTTAAACGATGACTCGAATGCACTCGCAGAGTAGGCTGTGGCCAAAGAGGCCAACAATAGAATATATTTTATTATTTTTATTTTTTTCATTGTCTTACTTCTTATTAACAAAAGACAATCTAAATCAAGCGCGAGCAAGAGTCAAAGAGAATGCGAATGAAGTGGTAGTTTCTCAGACGAATTCACAGATTTGGCACTTAAAAGCTCATATCTTGGGCGATCTGCATTAAAAATTTCAGCGGCGTAGGCTTTTAAATCTTCAAGCGTTAATGCGTTTAAAGAATCCAGCAGGCGTTGCTGCATATTAAACCGATGATCGCCATTACCTATAGCAAGCCATAAACGTTGTGAACGTAAACGCAAATTTTTGTCTTTTTCAGCAATATGGGTTGTTAATCCATGTTTTTGTTGCAGCCAGTCTTGTTCTGTTAGTTCATTAATTATTGCTAAATACTGGCTAATAAATAAATTATGCCTGTGCAGTAACGTGGTGGGCTCAAATTTTGGTGATTGTATATAAAAGGCAATACCAGCACGGGTATTAAAAGGAGCGTATCCTGCGCCTACTAAATAACCGAGTTGTTGCGTGGTTCTGAGTTCATTAAAGTAATCTTGATTAATTAAATGATTTAGCGCCATCATTTTCACTTTTTCAATAACGTCATCGCTTTGTGCTTGGTAGTAAATCACCATGGCATTATCGCTGCAGGCAAGTTCAAGCTCGTAGCGAGTCACTTTAGTAATTTCATAAAGTGGGCGCTTTAAATCGTTGATAACGGCTGATTTTTTAAGGTGCTGAGCGACCTTCTTTTGAAACTCAAGCGCATCATTTTGCTGCCAATTACCATGTAAAAAAGACTCAACATGAAGGGCATTAAAAAACGCTTGTCTAAATTCATTAAACTGATGGAAACAGGTGTCTTTGAGTGCATTTGCTAACTCGTCAGGCTTAGGATTCCACGGCATTATTTTAGCGCCTAAAATACTAAATAGCTCACTAACGGGTTTGTTTTGATTGCTATTTCGCCAATGTCTAACTAATTGCTTTTTATATTCTGCAAAGCGTTTGGCACAAATTTTTACGTTAAATAGTGCATCAATCAGCTGATCGACTAATTCGAGTTGGCTTGAAGAAAGCCCCGCAGTGTGAAGCGTTAAGCCACCTTGATGAGAGGTTAAGTGATAACTTAAGCCCGCAAGTTCCGCTGGGTAAAACTGTTCGCCAACACTGTCCATGAATAAATCTGAGAATAACCGCGTCAGTGCCATATGTTTCACGTCTTTTACTGCAAAGTCAGAGTCCATGGCTAAATAAAAATGCCCTTTGGCGACTCTAAAGGTGGCGTCTTGTTTAAACCAAAAGTCAAAGCCTGCTTCTTTTACCAGTAATGTTGGATGTCGTTGCTGTGATTCAACCGGATATAAAATGACATCTTTAGCTAAATAAGGATTAGCCGTGGGCAATAGCATTTCACTTTGTGGCTGGCTAATCTGTGCAAGTGCTTTGAGCCAATGTAGCGACAATTTTTCAATTTTATAGGGGGTGTTATACCAAGCAGCTGTGTGTTCAGGCTCTACATCAGGATGAATAAGCACTAAACGCATGTTGTGCGGAGTTAACCACTGCATAGCCATTTCATGCGCGCTGGCTTTAAAGCCTTCCATTAAATAGTCACCCTGTAAGTAATTAACTTCATCGTAGTGTTGCATGTTAATACTTAAATTACTGACCCAATCAATTAGGCGAGACTTTTCTTGGTTATCAAATGCGATTTGTAATAGTTTTTGCTTATCTTGATATAGGCGAGGTAATTTGCTGGTGTTGTTATTAATTAAACAAATGTATTCAAACACCATCTCAATAATATCTTCGTAGTATTCAATGCCTTCATCGGTCAGCGCCATACTAATATTAAAGTCTTTAAAATTACTGCCATTAATTCCGCCACCTGCAGAGAGGGCATTGATCCAACCTTGCTCTTTAAGCACAGAATATAACGAGCCTTGCCCCTCATAACCTAGTAAGTGCGCAATAAAGCTGACCGTTTTATGACGATAAAAATCGTCAATGTTTGGCATGGCAAAGCTAATAATCAACTTTTGTACATGTTTGTGTGGTTCAATATGAAGCAACTTACCCAAGTCTTGGCTGCGATAAAGCGGCGCTTCTATAGGTGGCTTTAATTGGTGTTTATCTCCCTTTATCTGGGAGAAATACTGGGTTGCCCATGCCTCAAGTGTATCTAATGACTCATTGGCACAAATCACTAAAGTCATCCACTGAGCTTGGTAATGCTGATTAAAAAAGTCACGTAATTCATCACTAATACAGCGCTTTCTATCTGCTAATGTTTGCAAGTTTCCCACTGAGAACTTGGCAAAAGGATGTTCTGGGTTAACCGTTTCTTTATGCACTTGATAAATTCGACGGCCATCGTCTTTAATTTTTAATTTAAACTCAGCCTCAATAGCATTACGTTCTTTTTCTGTTTCAGCGGGGTTTAGTTTGGGCGCTATAAAAAACCGACTAAATTGCGCTAATGCTGTTTCAATATGATGGTTATTAATATCAAAGAAATAGCAGGTATGCTCTGTGCCAGTCCACGCGTTGGTATTGCCACCAGACTGCGAGACAAAATTATTAAAACTTCCTGATTCAGGATAAAGGTCAGTGCCTAAAAACAACATATGCTCTAAAAAGTGCGCTAGGCCTTGTCTATCAAGCGGATCATCAAAGTGACCAGCGTTAACAGCCATGGATGCGGCAGCTTTTGCTGAGTCTTGATCGTGCACTAAAAGTACTTTTAGACCATTGTCCAGTGTTAGTGTGCGGTAAGCTCTGTTATCATTAGTGCTGATTTTCAAATGATGCTCCTGAAACTAAACGTATAATTGTTAACAACAGATGATAACTTCAGGAATGCAATGCTATTTACCTGAACATCATGAAAGAACTATTTTAAGAAAATAAATAGGTTTGAGTTATTAATATAGCGGAAATTCGAGCAAACTGGCTACTGTTTTATATTCTTTAATTGGTTGATTTTTTATGAAAACAATCTTGATAATGCGTCATGGTGAAGCAATACCGATGCACTCTGATGATGTCAGTAGAAATTTGACTCCTTTGGGCCATCAGCAGGTAGAAAAAATGGGGCTGTGGTTACAAAAAAAGCATGCTCCAACGGGGTTATTAGTGAGTCCTTATGTAAGAGCGCAGCAAACAGCTGAGGGTGTTAAAAAAAATAATACCTTTTTATTTGAAGAGACCTGCCAAGATATTATTCCTGAAGGTAACCCGCAGGTTGCTGCAGATTATTTAGAAACGTTAATCGCGCTTCATCCAGAATGCGATACCTGGCTTGTGGTTGCCCATATGCCTATGGTGAGCTATTTGGTTGATCAGTTGTGTGCTGGGCACATGCCTATTTTTAATACCGGCGCTGTTGCACAAATTAGTTATGATGAAACTCGCCACAAAAGTGATTATATCACCATCAATGCACCAGCGAATGTAGATACATAGCGTGTAAATTAGCATTTAGCTAAGCCACTTTCTGTTAGGTAAATGCTACTACTTTTAGGTATTTGTCTACAGTAGAATTGTTAACCACATACTAAAACTCACCACACTCAAAACTGTCGATAAAACAACCGCACTGGCTAACGTATCTTGATGTTGTTTTATTTGGCATGCAATTAAGTACGCATTAACTCCCAAGGGCGATGCGCTCAATAATACGAGTACTTTTAACAGCGACTCATTAATAGCAAATACATGTGTGCCTAACACTAATACTAAGGCGGGCAATATAACTAGCTTTAACAGGCTGGCAATAGCTGCCGCTTGCCAGTTATCGCTAATTTTATAAAAAGCTAAATTTGCACCTAATACAAATAACGCACAGGCTATGGCAGGTTTAGCTAAAAGCGCTATGCCATTAGTTAAATCAAAAAATAAAGTAATCCCTGCTAAATTTACCAATAAACCCATGCTAATACTCAATACGACAGGATTGAGTAACATATTTTTGGCAAATGTTGACCACGAAAACACATGACTGGCACTGTTTGCACTAATTAAAAAGGTAAGGGTGAACAATAGCGCGCTATGAAAGGTAATGATCATAAAAATAATGCCCATCATTTGCTCACCCATGGCGGCAATAATAATGGGCAAGCCCACCAATACGGTATTTGAATAACTACTGCCAAGGGCAAATACACTGTGACGTTCATATTGAGGATGTTTGGAGAGAGTGTAGCGGTCAATAATGAGCGCAAAAAAATAAATTAAAATAACGGGAATATAAAAGCTTAAAAACCCATTTAAGCTCACGCTGGTTTTTAAGTCTGCCTGGGCCATATTTAAAAATAAAAAACTCGGTACACTAGGGGCTGTTGATCTTTGTAGTACATATATCAATCAGCCCACATTGGTAGCCACATCATAGTAAATGCTAAAGCGAGCATTGCATGATAAATTCGATCAGGCTTTT